>DASTSF010000248.1:0-9514 GCA_035760825.1 Bacteroidia bacterium | reverse complement strand
AAAGATTACAGGGACGCCATGACGTACGTCGACCGCTGTCTTACACACAATCCAGAGAACGCGCAGGCCATGCAGCTGAAATCGCAGCTTCAGCCGATGATAAGATAATCCCGTGAAAAAGATCTTCCTGATCGCAGGCCTTGTCCTGCTTGTGCTGGCCGGCGCCGGCGGCTACTGGTTCTACCGCATTTATTTCGAGCCGAACGTGCATACGCCCGATCACAAGCCGGAATTCATTTACATACACACCGGCTCGGACATGCAGGACCTCATGCTTCAGCTGCAGGAAAACAAGATCGTGGACGACACCTCTTCCTTTGCGGAGATTGCGCGGCTGAAAAAATTCTCCGCCCCGAAACCCGGGCGCTACCGCATCCGCGACGGCATGAGCAACCGCGACCTCGTCAACCTGCTGCGTTCGGGCGAGCAGGAGCCGGTGGAAGTTACGTTCAACAACATCCGCACGAAAGAGCAGCTCGCCGGGCGCGTGGGCGGAAAGCTCGAAGCGGATTCGGCGCATTTCCTCCTGCTGCTCAATGATCCCGGCTTCACGGCGAAATTCGGGCTCACCACCGACAACATCATGACGATGTTCATCCCGAACACTTACCAGTTCTTCTGGAACACGAACGAAGAGCAGTTCATCGACCGTATGGCGCAGGAGTATAAAAAATTCTGGACGGACGACCGCAAAGCGAAGGCGCGCGCAGCAGGACTTTCCCAATCGGAAAGCATCATCCTTGCGTCCATCGTCGAATCGGAGCAATCGCGATTCGCCGACGAACTTCCCGTTATCGCGGGATTGTACATCAACCGCCTGCACAAAGGAATTGCGCTGCAAAGCGATCCCACGATCATTTACGCGCTCGGCGATTTTTCCATCCAGCGCGTGACGAACGCCGACCTCGACATCAATTCACCATACAACACGTACCTGCACACGGGACTTCCCCCCGGCCCTATCCGCATCCCGGAATCAGCCACCGTGGATGCGGTGCTGAATTACAACCACAACAATTACCTCTACATGTGCGCGGAGTTCGGAACAGGCCGTCACAGGTTTACGGACGACTACAACCAGCATCTCAAAAACGCGCGGGAATACCAGGCGGCGCTGAATAAAGCGAACATACGCCGGTAAATAATTCCGGATTCCGGTTTTGAATACTGAATCGTCAGCAGGAAATTCTTTTAGTCCGGGAATTTAAACCTGCAAAAAAAACGAATGAGAATCCCGCTTTAATGCGGTTCCATTTTTTGCAATTTCTTTTCAAATAAAACGGATAATACAGCTACAGCGATAGAACCAAAAGAGGATAGCATACAGATTGCAAGAAAACCGGCAGGATCATCCTCTTTATTATGATTTAACTTAATGTATAATGCTGCTATCACAATCAATATGCTCAGCGCAATTGCGCAATACTTTATCCTCCGAACAATTCTTACCGTCTTTGGCGAAAGTCCTTTATTTTGTCGGATAGATCTCAGTAACTGGAAAATGCTGTAAAGCGCAATAAAAAAAGGGATGGATGCCAAATATCCATATACTATTAACGGGTCAAAGTAAATCTGTACCAGATTTAAGTTTGAGGCTCTCCCCTCCGTTAAGGGAAACCTGATCATGATGACCAATGTCACAATACCCAAAAGTGCGATGACACCCTGGAGTAATATTATCAGCCTTTCTTTCATGAATGAGTTTTACTTTTTTAATTGATTCCGCCGCGGCGGATTTCTATTCGCACAGTCCGCCCGCTAACGAAAAATCCGTGTTAGGCGCTGTATTTATTTCTCCAGTCGTCAGGGACGTCTAACCAAATTGCTGGTGTCAACCAATTACTTTCTTTGAACACTACTATTTCGTCTGAAAATGAAATTGTCTTTGTTTCAATTTTATTGAGAACTTCCTGGATTATATTTTCTTTAGTTGCGTCTGATGAAAAATTAAAGTCGTCAACTTTCACTGGGATTTCTGAAAACCAACCTTTATAAAAAACACTTACAGGTCCTCCAAGTCCGTATTCATTTTCTTTCTTGTCCTCACACCATTCCCACCAACTTACGCAATCAATTTTATAGCCAGTTGTCACAAGGTCGGAAATGAAATTTTTGTAGTTGTCTCGGGAAACAATGATGTCAATGTAACCGTGTCCAACTGGTTGCGCTTTATGTTTTTCAAGTATGTTGTCAAGAATTGTCTTGTCCATTTATTTGTCGTTTGTAATATTACGCCTAACGGTTTCGGGCTTCGCGAAAGCGGATTTCTATTCGTCTCGCCTTGGCAGGATACGCCCACTAACGCAAAACCCGTGTCAGGCAACGTTTGGATTTTTCATGTTAAGTAATACGTCCTTTCTACTTTTCCAGTCGAGTAATTGAAAATTTCTGTCTCTGAATCGTTTACTTAATTCTGCATCTAACTTATCAGTTACAAAAGATATATCTTCAATCATTTTGCAAAGATTAATTTCATTTTCGTTCTTTTTTCCTAATGTGTCTGTTTCAAGCTTGACTTCATTAATAAATTTATGATAACCTGCTTGTCCATGTTGCTCAAATTCTAATTTGTCAATCTCGAATATTCCGCTGACTAAAAGAGAAGTATAAATTTCCTTTTTATCTGTATCGTTAACTATCCACTTTAATGTTCCATATATTGGTCGGAAATTTGCAATTATTTGGCATTCCACATTTTTATCCAAGTGCTGAATTGCATTTCGAAATGAATATATGTAATTAATTTTTTCAATTATGATGTTTTCAGGAGGATTGAGTTTCTTGTAAAGTAAGTAGAATCTTTGCCCATGATCTATCAGGCCCCAAGCGTAATTGAATATTTTATAATGAATTTTGTTTTCCTTTCCGCAAGATAAGTCCTCAAGATTCTTGATTAATTGCGAATAATTGTAGTCTAACATTTCTAAGGTAAATCTCAAAGAGTCAAAAAGCATTAATTGTTTGTGCCCAATTTCTTTGGGCAGAAAATTTAATGGAGAGTCTGGTCTTAATGTCATGGTTTTATTTTTACAAATGTTGCCTAACCTCTTTACACCTGCTACATTCATTCGCCAATACACCCCATGGAGCTGTACAAGCGCTACTTCGTAGCGGCTTATTTTTCCCAGAAATTTACGAAAAAGCAAAAGCGTATCAATGGGAGAAATGATCTTCCGGGGGCTTTCGTTCTTTTTGCCTTGACGCAAAAAGAACCAAAAAAGTCAAGGCCCGCTGAGGCCCTTTGTCGCACTGACCCATTCTACGAACGATTCCTTGTTGCCGGCGCTGGTTTTTCTTTCCCCGTTCGTTCGTCTTCGCTCACTCACTTACGCACGTTCCATCGCTTCTGAAAGAAAAAAGGCGCCTTGGCGCACATTCCCCCCGCCGGAATCGTTCTGCCGGGCTGACGCGGGCCGGAATTTCTTTTTTCGCTTTTACTTTTTGGAGCGAGCTAAAAACTAAGCAGAGAAAAAAGGCAAACAGGGAAACTGCCGGATTCCGGGTTCAAACCCAAAACTGAAGACTAACCCCTATTTTTGTACCGTGAAATCCTTCAACATCCCTGAATTCTACCGCAGCCCGGTCATTTCGAAGATCAAGGCGCTGCGCAAGGCGGGCGATCCGAAGAAGAAAGACTTTTCACCCACGGTGCTCGATTTCGGCCCGGCGGTGATTTACATCGCGCGACATTTCGGCTTCTGCTACGGCGTGGAAAATGCGGTGGAGATCTCCTTCCGTTCGGTGGAAGAAAATCCCGGCAAGCGTATTTTTCTGCTGAGCCAGATGATCCACAACCCGGAAGTGAACAACGACCTCACCTCACGCGGCGTACGCTTCATCATGGACACGAACGGGAAACAGCTCATTCCCTGGAGCGAGCTGACGAAAGACGACATCGTCATCATTCCCGCGTTCGGCACGACGCTCGCGATCGAAAGCCACCTGCACGCCATCGGGATACAGCCGGAACGCTACAACACCACCTGCCCGTTCGTCGAACGCGTCTGGAAAAAATCGGCGCAGCTGGGCGAAGGAAAATTCACGATCATCATCCACGGCAAGCCTGCACATGAAGAAACACGCGCCACGTTCTCGCACAGCGCCGTGAACGGACCTTCCATCGTGGTGAAGGACATGAGCGAATCCGTGCTGCTCGGGAATTTCATCCTCGGGAAAATTCCGCGGGAAGAATTTGAAAAAACATTTTCCGGGCGGACGAGCCCGGGATTCGATCCGCAGAAAGACCTCGATCGCATCGGTGTCATCAACCAGACGACCATGCTCGCCGCGGAAACGCAGGCCATCGCCGATCATTTCAAAAAAGTGATGGAAGAAAAATTCGGCGCGCTGAACAGCAAAGACCATTTCGCTGACACGCGCGACACGCTTTGCTACGCCACGAATGAAAACCAGGACGCGACGTACGGACTGCTCGAAACGAACGCCGATCTCGCCGTCGTTGTCGGAGGATACAACAGTTCCAACACTTCGCACCTGGTCGAGTTATGTGAACAGCGTTTCCCCACTTATTTCATCAAGGATGAAACGGAAATTATTTCCGGAACGGTCATCCGGCATTTCGACCTGCACACACATGAAATGAAACAAACGCAAAGCTGGCTGCCGGGAAGAACACCGGTCCGCATCGTGCTTTCAAGCGGCGCCAGCTGCCCGGACAGCGTGGTGGAACGCGTGCTCAACCGCCTTCTTTCGTTCTTTGAGAATGCAAGGAAAGCGGAAGCTGTGCTCGCGGAGCTGGAAGCAAAATAATTTTCCCGAAGCTCGCTTCAGGCATCTGCCGGCAATTTTTCGGGAAAACTATTTATTTAACCGCACAGCGCACGAAGGAATACGAAGACAATCCGGGTTCAAAGTTGGAATGTTAAAACCACGAAGAACACGAAGGTTTTTCACAAAGCGCACAAAGAAAACGAACATCATTCAGGTTCAAAGTTGCAAAGTCAAGACCACCAGGAACACGAAGGTTTTTCACGAAGCGCACAAAGGAAAACAAAGACAACCCGAAACGAAATCCGATTATTATTATTTCTTAAGACTGTATTTCCCCCGCCCGAAATAAATATCTTTCCTGTGTTGTGGACAACCTGATTCTTATACTGCTCAGCAGCCTCATCATCTTCTCCTATGTCTTCGATCTTTTCGCGAGGCGCACGAAGATCCCGTCCGTCATCCTGCTGATCGGTCTCGGCATCGGCCTGCAATACCTCGCAGCCTATTTCCATTTCGAAACATTCAATTTCCTCAAAATACTTCCGACGCTCGGCACGATCGGGCTTATACTCATTGTGCTCGAAGGCGCGCTCGACCTGCAGTACGACAAAGGCAAGCGCCGCCTCATCGCCAATGCATTCTTCACCGCGCTCGTCATCCTCGTGCTCACCTCGCTCGGGATCACGTACGTGTTCCGTTTTTTCACCGGGAATACATTCCAGTTGTGCTTTGTGAACGCCATCCCGTTCACCGTCATCAGCTCCGCCATCGCCATTCCTTCCGTGGCGACGATCCTCCGCAAGAAAAGAGAATTCATTGTGTACGAATCTTCCTTTTCAGACATTTTCGGCATCATGCTTTTCAATTTCGCGGTCACCAGCGACGGATTTTCGGGCAGTTCTTTCCTTCGTCTCGGCACCGACACGTTCCTCATCCTCGTTATTTCCGCCGCATTCTGCATCGGGCTGCTTTTCATCCTCGGGAAGATCAGCCATCACGTAAAATTCTTCCTGATCATTTCCATCCTCATTCTTATTTACGCCGTGGCGCATGAGGCCGAACTTCCCGCGCTTATCATCATTCTCGCGTTCGGACTTTTCCTCGGCAACGCCGGAAAGATCACCAACACCTACTTCCGGAAACACCTGCTCTACCCGGCTTTCGCGCGGGACATAAAGCTGCTTCACCAGCTTTCGGCGGAAAGCGCATTCCTGCTCCGCACGCTTTTCTTTGTCATTTTCGGCTTTACCATGCAGGTGAGTGACATCGCCGACAGCAACGTGCTTTTCTACGGCGGCATCATTCTCGGCCTGACGTACATCGTTCGCGGGCTTTTCCTGAAATTCGTTTCAAGGACCGGGCTTATTCCGGAACTTTTCATCACGCCGCGGGGACTCATCAACATCCTGCTTTTTTACAGCATTCCCGCCGAGATGAAAATTCCGGGTGTGGAAAGCAGCGTGCTCTTCCTCGTTATCATTGTCACTACATCGCTTATGGCCGTGGGACTCGTCCGTGCGAAAAGCGACGTACCTCCTCCCGAAGCAGCCCCGGCCGGTGACACTGTCGCGGAAAATCATCCCCCGGAATAAAAAGTAATTTCCGGTCGCATTTTTTAATCTCCAGCTATGACGAACGAAGAGATCATGTCCGCTGTTTCCAAAGGAAAAGCCTATACGCTGATGTTCCTTTACAAAGGGAAAAACCGCGCGCAAGACAAAACGGAGGAAGACCGCCTGCAGATGGAACACCTCGCCTATCTTTTCAAATTGCGGGAAGAAGGCAAGCTGCTGCTCAACGGTCCGCTCACCGGTGAAGGCGACCTGCGCGGCATCGCGATCTTCAGTCTCACCGACACGGAAGAAGTACGGCGCCTTTCCGAAGAAGATCCCGCCGTCAAAGCCGGAAGATTGCGCGTCGAAGTCTTTCCCTGGTTCGGCCTTCCCGGCGATCATCTCCGGTAAAAACTCCCCGACCTCCCAACCTTTCAACCTCCCAACCCATCCAAAACATGAAACCCGAATCCCGCCTGCACCTCGCCTCACTGATCCTGCGTGTCACCTCTGCGCTTATGCTCACACACGGCTGGAAAAAACTGTCCACCTTCGGCGACAAGATGCACACCTTCGCCGATCCGCTGCACATCGGCAGCACAGCTTCGCTCGCACTGACCGTTTTCGCGGAATTTTTCTGCACGCTTTTTATCGTGACGGGCCTGTTCACGCGCATCGCCGTCATCCCGCTCATCATCACGTTCCTCGTCATCGTGCTCATCGTGCATGCACCCGATCCTTTCGGCGAGAAAGAACCCGCGCTCCTCTACCTGCTTATTTATACCTGCATTCTCATCACCGGCTCCGGCAAGTATTCGCTCGATCACCTCCTGCGGAAAAAATATTGACGGAAAGGTTTAATTTTGAAAAGAACATCCCGGCAACTTTTCGACTTTCCAACTTTTTTTAATGTTACGCAGCGCACCTTCCCCGCATCAAAGCACCTCTCTTCCTGCCTTCCGCACTGCACGGCAGTTGGCTTCAGTCAGGGCTAAGCTCATTCCCGCGTTGCTTTTCATTTCCTTTTTCATTTTTTCCTGTGAAACACCTACGCACAAGATCGATCTCGGCGACAACGCGAAAGAGCATGCGCAAACGAAAAACAGCAGCGTAACCGTCAGCCGCACTCCAATCGGGAACACCGGCTACAGCATAGAGCTGCCATCCTCGCACATGATACAGGCGCAGCCCGGCGCCGATTTCCAGCTCTTCTATTTCACGCCGCACGATACGGTCCTGCATCGCGGTGAAGCCGGCATGTACATCGGCGCGCATCCCGACGTCAACCCGCCCAAAGGCGACGTTTCCTCCAAGGAAATGACGGGCATCCTCCTCGGTAAACAGGTTACGTGGATCGAATATGAAATGGAGGAATACACCCAGCGGGAAACGTTCGTCGATATGGGCAACGACCAGTATATCCACGTCTGGTGCTACGCCAATAACCTGCCCGAGCTCGAAAATCTTTTCAAAATGGTGAACACGATCACCTACTGACGGCATGAACCTGTCGCGCCCGCTTTTCCTCCGCCGGTTTGCCTTGTACGGCATCGCCCTCGCGCTGATCACCGTGCTGCTGAAATGGATGGAATACCGTTTCCTCATCATCAGCCACGCGTGGGAAATTTACGCGGGACTCATCGCCGTTTCCTTCACGGTCATCGGTGCGTGGGCGGGGTGGAAGATCACGCGGAAAAAACCGGAAAAAGAGATCGTGATCGAGAAAGAGATCGTCGTGGTGGAAAAGGAAGTGATCGTTGAAAAAGAAGTTCCCGCTCCGTTCAGTCCCGACCCGCAGGCGGCTGAAAAACTCGGCATCAGCCAGCGGGAAATGGAGGTGCTCCACCTCATGGCCGAAGGCCTGAGCAACCAGGAGATCGCCGGCAAGCTCTTCGTTTCCCTGAATACCGTGAAAACGCATTTGTCCAATCTTTTCCAGAAACTCGACGTAAGCCGGCGTACCCAGGCTGTGCAGAAAGCGCGGACGCTCAGGCTGGTAAAGTGAATTTCCGCTCATCGTACTTCCGGGTGAAAAAGCGGGAGAAACGGGCATTTCATACTTTCGGGTGATGCTTTTCCCCGCCGGTTCATGTTCCTTTGCCGCCACCAAAAACAAAAAACCATGAAAAAGATCGTCCTTACCTATTCGCTTATCGCCGGCGCCATCATGTTCGCCATGATGATCATTCCGACCGTCTTCTTTTCGCAGAACCAGCTCGATTCCGGCAAGGCCGAGATCATCGGCTATACCACCATGATCGCTGCGTTCCTTCTCATCTTTTTCGGCGTGAAGAATTACCGCGACAACTACAGCAGCGGCACCATTACATTCTGGAAAGCGTTCCTTACAGGACTTTACATCATGCTTATCGCATCGGTCATCTACGTCATCGCCTGGATGATCATCCAGCCCCTTTTCATGCCCGATTTCTACCAGAAATACTTCGACCTGGAAGCAGCCACCCTGAAAGCGAACGGCGCAACGGTTGCACAACTCGCCGAAGCAAAACAGAACGCCGACAGCATGATCCGCCTGGTTTCGAACCCTGTCTTCAAGTTCCTGCTTACGCTCCTTGAACCGCTCCCGGTCGGGCTTCCCATCACGGTGATCTCGGCGCTGGTGCTGAAGAAAAAACCGGCGCAGGCGTAAACCCGTTTATCATCCCACTCCACACTCCTATGAATCCATCTTCTCCTCCCGCACCGAAGCTCGGAACCGTAACCGCGGTTACTATCACCACGCCGGACCTCGAATCATCACTTGCCTTTTACCGCAGGCTCGGGTTTTCCGAATTGTTCCGCGCCGATTTTCCCTTCCCGTGGATACAGATCACTGACGGAGCGCTGCTCCTGATGCTGCGCAAGGATAACGATCCGTATATCGCGCTCACGTATTATGCAAAAGACGCAGAAAAGATTGCGGCGGAACTGGAAGCAGGCGGGATCACGTTCGAACAAAAAGCGAAGCCGTCCGATTTCATCAAACGTTTCCTGTTCCGCTCACCCGACGGGCTCAACATATCGATCGTCACGCTCGCCGATGGCTTTCACCAGCCGGCCGGCCCTACCCTGCTGAACATGCCGCCGGCCGACTATTTCAGCCCGGAAAAATATCCCAACAAAAGCTGTGGACTTTTTGGTGAATTCGCGCATCCTGTCAAAGACATCGAAGCGTCCATCGCTTTCTGGCAGAAACTCGGTTTCCGCGCGCTCTCCCGCCATGAATCCCC
>DASTSF010000247.1:0-2391 GCA_035760825.1 Bacteroidia bacterium | reverse complement strand
AATAGTTCCACAGGCTGCTCCTGGACGTAAAGCTGACCTGGTAAATCGGTTTTCCATCATACGTGAAAAGAAAATCTGGTTGATTGACGATGCGGATAATTCCGAACACGCTGTCGAAGACGAGATCGTTGTCGGCGTAATACGTATATATTGTTGTGGCGCCATCGTCTTCCGTCACGGTATAAAGTCCTTTCGGCAGGCGCTGAATGTCGAACTGGTGGTTGGTGCCTGCGGATCCTGCGGCGTAATTTTTTGTCTGGATGACCTGTCCTGAAACATTTTTCAGCTTCAGCGTTACGCCCGCAGCGGAAACAACCGTGTGATTGATCACAGGTCCGCACAGCGCGATCTCTTTTCGTTCCAGTGCGATGGCCGCAGCCGAAGGATCGGAGGTGTTGTTCTCGTTCGTGAACAGGAATATCTTTTTATCGGAAGGATATTCGTTCGTGATGTTTGAAAAAGATGGAGTGATCAGCCGCATCCCGAAATAGCAGCTCTCGTTTTTTTCAAGCGGCACCGCTGCGCCGGGACCGGAAGAATCGCCGAGGATCAGCGTGCGGATATAATTGTCCTTGCTGCGGAACACAGCCTGGCGGTTGCGCAGCAGGTCGATCGTTTCATTCAGCGGAAAAAGCACGAAGTCGCTGCACTTTCCGTCGGTGTAGAAATTGTGCAGCAGGTTGACCTGGAATATGCTTTTGAAGCTCGTTACCATTTTTTATTCTCTGTTGCCGGCGAAGGCGTTGTCAATCTCGGTAATGGCCGGCATCACCGACGTCGCCAGCTTTTCATTGATGATCAGCATGCGCATGCGGTATACCACCGACGGCATGTATTTGGCGCCGAGCGAAGCCCACAGCTGGTTCTGCTGTTCGAAGCTCAGCGAGAACAGGTCGACGATCAGCTTTTCGATCGCGTCGCCGAGCTGCGGCGATTCCTGGTTATCAAAAACATTCTTTGCCTGGAAAAACTGGATGACGTACGAAAGCAGCACAAGCGCTTCGCGGTGATCGGTGTGGTTGCCGGCAAACAATACATATATGTTCAGCTTCAGCTCGGGATTGGCAAACGCATACTGCCCGTTGCTGATCACCGTCTGCGGCGCCTGCGAGCGGTACATGCGCTCTTCCTCCACGTTCACCGCCATCATGCCGATGCTGTTATCCGGAACAACCGTGCGCCCCGACTGATCGACGATCGCCGTAAGAGTTACTTTATTGTCGTCGCCAGTCTTCAGCTTCAGGTAGCTGTTCAGTTCCTGCCGTAAAAAATAAAGCGCTTTGTCAACCATAGGTCGCTGGTAAAAAAGACAACGAAGACCACGCACACGGCTATAGAATAGCCATGCGAAAGCCGGGTTGCCCGTATTCCTTAATAATGACAGCTCGTATTCCCCTTTTCAATCCGCAGGAGCGTTTGTCGCTCTTTGTTCTCAGTTCAATCCTGGTCGGCGCAACCCGGAGCCAAATAGAGAGGCCACACTCCGGGAAACAGGCTTTCGGGGGAAGCAGAAAGCCCGTCTGGATTTTTTAATAACATCAATTAAGCAAGAACTGAAAGCAGTGATTGAGGCGGCAAGGTATTTAAATCGAATAACCGGCAAATTAATTTTCGTCGCATTTTATTAGACACTTATCATTTTTTAGTAACAGGGTTATTAACAACCGGTAGTATTATCGATTTAGAATTGAAATAATTATTTGGGTGATGCGTTTTTCTTAATGTTTTATTTCCTTGATTTTCCTTTTTTTAATTATCACATTTCCCTTCCCGGGCGCAGCCGGTGGGTTTGCACGTATAAAAAGATGTTGTTTTGCGGTAAGACAAGAATATATTCCGGAGATACGGGTATGGAAAATCCCAAATCCCGGGGCGGGTCTGCCGGTGCCGGAACAATGGATTTGAAGTCCGGGGATTTTCAGCGATGATCGTTTGGGAGAAAACTTCCGCGCCGTTAGTGTGGCCGTACGTCATTGCTGCATGCAGAAATAGAAAAATAAAAAAGGGCCTTTCGGCCCCTCATTCTTTTTATTGCTCAGGAGAAAAATTCTTCCCGAGCCGTTTTCTTCCTCGTTTCAGCTTCCTGAAAGCGAGTATCTCCGCCTCGGAATATACTTTACTGCGACCTTCCTTGTGAAATTTGATCAGTCCTCTTTTTTCATACTTGATCAGCGTGGCAGGAGATATCCGGAGTCTTTTCAGAACATCCTGGCTGTAGATCTTGTCTTTGATTTCACGTTTGGGGGCCGGGGTTGCAGCCGGCGTTCCTTTTACGTTTTTCAGCTCGCGCTTGATCGCACGAAGCTCTTTCAGGATAAGACTGAAAATTTTGAAGTCGAGTGTGAATCTTGTTTTCATTTCGTTGAGTTAGGTGTAACCGAATAAGTTCCG
>DASTSF010000246.1:0-4502 GCA_035760825.1 Bacteroidia bacterium | reverse complement strand
CGGTTCCTGCGCTGTATATCTTCCAGCGCCCGTCCCAGCTGCGCCGCCGGCGTACCGTTTGCCAGCGCGGCTGCCGCCGGCACGTAAAGATCTCTTGCGACAAACGTGGAAGGTTCTTTGCCCCCGGCCGCCAGCTCAATGACCGCCGACGGATTTTTGTCGGACAGGAGAGAGAACATCCCGTTGTCGCAGCCGATGAAAAAATGTTCGCCGAGCTGAACGATCACGTGGGGGAATTTTCCGCCGCCACCGCTTCCGACGGCGACGAGATGAATGGTGCCTGCGGGAAATTCATGATAGGCGTGACCGAGCACGTATGCAGCCTGGTCGAAATCAAAAGGCGTGATCTGGTGGGAAATATCGATAACCGTTGCTGACGGAAGCTGACGAAGCAGCGCACCACGTAAAGAGCCTGTGTAGTGGTCCCGCAATCCGAAATCGGTTGTCAGCGTTATGACCGCCATTCCTTTTTTGCCCTTGCAGTTCGGGCGAAATCCGTTTATTTTGTGACAAAATTAGCGAAAGGATTAGTGCACCTGACAAATTTGTTGCTGTAGTCCCGCTGCGTTCCATTCCGAAATAAGTCTTTTACGCTTGGCTGAAAAAAACATTGAAATAGTTTCCGTCGACCCGATCGTCATCTACGGGGTTAACGATGCGAAGCTGGATTACATCCGCACTTTCTTTCCGAAACTCAAGATCGTCGCTCGCGGCGACATCATCCGCACGGTAGGCGACACCCGCGAGATCAACCGCTTCGAGGAAACCATCGATGCGCTCATCCAGTATTTCAGGCGTTACGGAACGCTGACGCAGGACAATATCGGGGACATACTCGGCAATGGAAATGTTCCTGAAGGAAAAGAGAACGGGAACGGGGAGAACGGCAACGACATTCTCGTTTACGGCAACAGCGGGCTCATTGTAAAGGCAAGAACGCCGGGGCAGTTAAGGATGGTGGAAAGCATTGCGAAGAACGACATGGTGTTCGCGATCGGCCCGGCCGGAACGGGCAAAACATATACCGCCGTTGCGCTGGCAGTGCGTGCGCTGCGCAACAAGGAAGTGCGCAAGATCGTCCTCACGCGTCCCGCGGTCGAGGCCGGCGAAAATCTCGGCTTCCTTCCGGGCGACCTGAAAGAAAAGCTGGATCCGTACCTGCAGCCGCTCTATGACGCACTGTTCGACATGATCCCGTCCGACAAGCTGCGCCAGTATATCGAAAGCAACGTCATCCAGATAGCGCCACTTGCGTTCATGCGCGGCCGCACGCTCGACAACGCGTTCGTCATTCTCGACGAAGCGCAGAACGCCACGGAAAGCCAGCTGAAAATGTTCCTTACCCGCATGGGCCCGTCCGCCAAATTCATGATCACCGGCGACGTTACGCAGATCGACCTGCCGAAACACCAGCCCAGCGGCCTGCTCCAGGCCATCCGCCTGCTGAATAACGCGGAAGGCATCGACTTTGTTTACCTCGACCAGCGCGACGTCATCCGCCACAAGCTGGTCAAACGGATCATCGACCTGTACGATAAACGGAAAAAAGAAAATGAAAGCACTGACTGAAACCAGTTTCCATTTTCCCGGGCAAACCGCCTATTACAAAGGGAAAGTGCGTGATGTTTACACCGTGGACGGCCTGCTCGTGATGATCGTGTCGGACAGGATATCGGCGTTCGACGTGGTGCTGCCGCGGGGCATCCCGTATAAAGGACAAGTGCTGAACCAGGTGGCCGCACATTTTCTCGAGGCGACGAAAGACATTGTTCCCAACTGGGTCATCGCCGTTCCCGATCCCGTGGTGACCGTCGGGCGGAAATGCGAACCTTACAAAGTTGAAATGGTGATCCGCGGTTACCTCAGCGGGCACGCATGGCGCGAATACAAATCGGGAAAACGCACGATCTGCGGAGTCGCCATGCCCGACGGACTGAGAGAAAGCGATCCGTTCCCGGAGCCGATCATCACACCGACGACGAAAGCTTCCGTGGGACACGATGAGGACATTTCGAAAGAAGAGATCATCCGCCGCGGAATTGTTCCGGCCGCGGAATACGGGCAGCTGGAAGAATACACCCGCGCACTTTACGCGCGCGGACAGGAAATGGCGGGAAAGCAGGGACTGATCCTCGTCGACACGAAATACGAATTCGGAAAAGCGGACGGAAAAATTTACCTGATGGACGAGATCCACACGCCGGATTCTTCCCGTTATTTTTATGCGGACGGCTATGCGGAACGCCAGGAAAAAGGCGAAGCGCAGAAACAGCTCTCGAAAGAATTCGTGCGGCAGTGGCTGATTGAAAACGGGTTCATGGGAAAAGAGGGACAAAGCGTTCCCGCGATGACCGATGAATTCGTGAATATGGTTTCCGCGCGTTACATCGAGCTTTACGAGAAAGTGACGGGAAAAAAATTCGAACGTGTTCCTTTTACCGAAGAAAGAGTGGAAAAAAGCATACTTGATTTCCTGGCTGCACGTAAAATAGTTTTGTAAAGGGAATGTATCGTTCAGCGTAAAAAAAGCGATCCGGCTATTGCCTGCTAATCCTGATTTTCTATTTTTATCAGGATAACCAACCAATCCTCACACCAAAACAAAATTTTATGGCTGAAAAAGGCAGAATCAAAGTCATTAAAGACAGTTCCGGCGGAACCCTTACGGACAAAGGCGGGAACGATCTGGATTTTACCCAGATATATATCACCGAACTTTTCCTGAATGAAGGCGACGTTGTGCGTTTCGACAGGGCAACGATCAACGGCAAGCCGGCTGCGATCAATGTCGTTCACCAGACCATCGGAACGATCACCGCGATCAATGACGACAACTGTACCGGTATTATCCAGGAAAAAGAGCCGAACCCGAACAAGCTGGGAAAAGGAGTTCCCCCGAATATTCCGTTCTACACGCCGAACCTGAAGGAGCTTGGATTCCTTGTCGGTGACCTTGTTCACTACCAGCTTCTCTACACGAAGGCGGGCGATATCGTTGCCGTCAATCTCGTCGAAGCCGGTTAAGCGGCAGCAGCTTTTTTGAAAGGCGGGAAGTTTTCCCGCTTTTTTTTATCTTGGGAGGGTAACCTGCGGCCTTGTATGATTTCTTCCCGGAAATTACGTCTTCCTCTTTTGCTGTTCGTGATCGTGTTTTTTAGCGGAAGTATCTGCGCTCAGCCGGATAAAGCCGACAGCATCAGCCGCATTCTCGGGTTCCAGAATGACACGAACCGTGTCCGCCTGCTGCTTCAGCTCAGCGCAGCGTATTCTGCTTATGCGCCGCGGAAGGGAATCCAGCCAGCCAGCGACGCGCGCATCCTTTCGGCGCAGATCGGGAACGACCGGCTGGAAGCGCTTTCGCTGACCACGCTCGGCGGTGTTTACCACAAATCCGGCAATTACGACGACGCCATCGATAATTACGAGCAGTCGCAGAAAATCTACAGCCAGCTCGGGCTCGATGATTCCGTTGCGCATGTTTCCATAATGGAAGGCAATGTGTACATCGATAAGGGAAACTACGATGAGGCGCTCAAGCAAAGTTTTAATTCCTATTCCCTTTACCAGAAGCTGGGCAACAAACCGGGAATGGCAAGCGCGCTCATCGTGTCCTCCAACGTGTACCGCGCCATGCACAATTACAACAAAGCGGTGAGTGATCTCGACCAGGCGTTGTCCATCAGCCGCGAGATCGGCGACAAAAAAAACGAAGCGGGCTGCCTCAATAACCTGTCCAACCTGTACGGCGATAAAGGAGATCACGATAAGGCCATCAGCTACCTCGAGCAGGCAAAAGAAATTTACGAAAGCCTCAACGACCGGTTCAACATCGGGAAGATCCTCAACAACATCGGGACGGTTTACCTGGAAATGTCGGAAACCGACACGAGCGCAGGTTCTTCAGGACTGCTCGACAAAGCGGAAGATTATTTCCTCCAGTCGCTGGAAATACGCAAGCAGGTCGGCGACAAGCGCGGCATGTCGCTTACGCTGAACAACCTCGCGGCGGTCAGCGCCGACAAAGGGAACAATGAAAAAGCGGTGGAATACCTCACACGCGCCATCGAGATCGCGAAGAACATCGGTGCGCTCGACCTCGAGGTGGACATGCTCGAAGCGCTTTCCGAATGCTACGAAGGCATCGGCGACCAGAAAAAAGCGCTGGATTTCATGAAGCAGTATTCGGCGATGAAGGATTCGCTGTTCAGCGAGAACCTGAGCGAAAGCGTCGCGGAAATGCAGGCCAAATACGGCGTTGAAAAAGCGGAAGGTGAAGCGCTCGCTCAGCGCCAGCAGAACAGGATCATTGTCATCTTCTCGATCATCGGCGCCGTGCTGCTGCTGGCGATCGTGTTTATCCTGTGGAACCGTGCCGTGACGCGGAAGAAGGTCAACGTCCGTCTCAACCAGCAGAAGCAGGAGATCGAGCAGAAGAACCAGGAACTGCATGCCGCGAACGAAGAGATCGAGCTCAAGAACAAAGACATCACCGATTCCATCAC
>DASTSF010000245.1:0-3934 GCA_035760825.1 Bacteroidia bacterium | reverse complement strand
GACGGGCGTGCCCCGGGAAGCGGCGGACCTGATTTCGGAGACCGCTTCATCGGCGCTGTGGCAAGTGAAAACCATATCGTGGATCCGACGCAGCGTGAGATCAACCGCGTGGTTGTGGATCAGCACGAGCAGAATGTGGCGAACGCGCAGGCTACTGCTTCTGGCAACCAGCCCGGTGACAGCCGCGGCACAGCGAATACAGGGAATTCTTCCAACCCGGTAAACGGGCGCACAGATGTCCGGAACGGAGCGGGCACCAATGGTTCCACTATGCAGCGTTCGGACACGCCGGGAAATCCTTATTACAACCAGCCGAATAATTCCGGCCGTTCGGACAGTCACCCGGCGATACAGAACCAGCCGCAGCAGAACGACAATACGCCTTCGCGCTCAACGCCGACATATCATTCACAGCCGGACAATAATACCAGCCGTCCTCATTTCAACAGCTCCAGCAGCTCCGCCCCGACGTTCGATCGCGGAAGCAGCGGCGGAGGTGGCGGCGGCGGACGAAGCAGCTCCGGCAGCGCGGGTGGAGGAACACGGTCATCAGGTGGAGGCGGGACCAGCTCCCGTCCCCGTTAATTTCAAAAAATTATCGCATGAAACGTATACTGGTAGCGGGCCTTGCAGGTCTTGCCTGCAGCTGCGCACTTTTCGGGCAGAATGAAACGGACGCATTGCGCTATTCGCAGACCGGCTTCGGCGGAACGGCGCGGTTCAGCGGGATGGCAGGCGCTTTCGGCGCTGTAGGTGCAGATGTAAGCTCTTTCAACATCAACCCGGCGGGCCTTGGCTTGTATCATAAAAGCGAGCTCGTTTTCACACCTTCCTTCTTCAGCCAGAATGTAAATTCGACCTACAACGGAACGCAGTCGCTTGATTCGCGGTACAATTTCCGCTTCGACAACTTCGGTGTGGTCTTCGCGGGAAAAACATCCAACGAATCAGAAACCGGCTGGCAGAATGCTTCGATGGGAATTACGTACAACCGAACTACAACATTCGAAGCCAACCTGAACATGAAGGGCGTTTCTTCGACGTCAATGCTCGACAGCTGGGCGAGAAGCGCGCACGGGACCGGGCCTTCACAACTGGACCCGTTCAATGAAGGATTAGCCTGGAATGCATGGCTGCTCAACACTGTTCCCGGCGACACGACGAAGTACACCGATGTTATTCCCGACAATGATCCGCTGAACCAGGACAAAGCGATCAATATGCGCGGTGGAATGGGTGAATGGCTTTTCGACGTGGCAGGAAATTACTCCAACAAACTTTACATCGGCGGTGCGATCAGCGTGACAACATTGCGCTATGAAGAGAACTCCGATTACACGGAACAGGAAGTCGTCGACTCGACGTCGCATTTCAATTACCTGAAATTTACGCAGCTGCTGACCACGCAGGGTAAAGGCTTCGCGTTCAAGGCAGGCGTCATTTATCGTCCCATGGACATGGTGCGCGTCGGATTTTCATTCCAGTCGCCGACCATTCTCCGCCTTTCGGACGCATGGCAGTCGTCGATGTATTCCGTGCTGACGGACAGCATTTACAACGTTGCTTCGCCGGAAGGAAACTTCAACTACACGATCCGCACGCCTATGCGCGCAACCGCGAGCGCGGCGCTGATCTTCGGCAAGTCAGGCATGGTGAGCGTGGACTACGAGATCGTTGATTATTCTTCTGCGATCATTAAATCGACGCAGTATTCTTTCGCGAACGAAAATGCCGCCATCAAGGATAAATACACGATGGCCAACAACGTCCGCATTGGAGGAGAATACCGCCTTCTTCCGCTCGTGCTCCGCGCCGGCGTCGGTTACTACGGAAGTCCTTACAAACCCTCGATCAATAACAACGCGGCAAAGCTCTACTTCACCGGCGGTGTTGGCTACCGTGATCCTGACGACCAGTTTTATGTGGACCTCGCCGCGATCACCAGCCATGAGATCAGCAATTACTATTTCTACGATCAGTCGCTCGTGAACCCGGTGAAGAACGCCTGGAATTCCCTTGACGTCGTGCTGTCGATCGGGTTCCGTTACTGAGCAACCCGCGTTGTAAGCAATAAAAAAAGGAACCAGTGGTTCCTTTTCTTTTATGTGCTGGCGAAAGATTATTTCGCTTTTGATTTCTCGGCTTTCTCTTTTTCTTTTTCTTCGGTTTTGTGACCAAGAAGAAAATCCGCGTCGACGAGAATACGTCCGCAGTGTTCGCAAACGATGAGCTTCTTGTGCGTACGGATATCGAGCTGGCGCTGCGGGGGAATCTTGTTGAAGCAGCCTCCGCACGCGTCGCGTTCCACAGGAACAACGGCAAGACCGTTGCGAACATTGGTACGGATACGCTTGTAGGCATTCAGCAGGCGCGGTTCGATCTTCGCTTCCGCTGCTTTTGATTTGGCCAGGAGGTCATCCTCTTCTTTCCGGGTTTCGGAAACGATATCCTCCAGCTCGTCCTTCTTCATCTTGAGATCGTTCTTTCTTTCTTCGAGAATTCCTGCAGAAGCGTCGATCAGCTCTTTCTTCGCTACGATCTGCGCTTTGAATTCCTTGATGCGCTTCTCGGCAAGCTGGATCTCGAGGTTCTGGAACTCGATCTCTTTGCTCAGCGAATCGAACTCGCGGTTATTTCGCACTTTCCCCTGCTGGCCTTCGTATTTTTTGATCTGCGCAGCAGCGTCCTTCATCGCGTTCTTCTTTTCCGTAATGGAATCCTCGAGCGCTTTCATCTCGTCGTTCAGGTTGTTCAGACGCGTTTCGAGGCCCGTTACTTCGTCCTCCAGATCGCGCACTTCGAGGGGAAGCTCCCCGCGCACCGTACGGATCCGGTCAATCTGGGAATCGATCTGCTGAAGCGTATAAATGGCACGAAGCTTTTCCTCAACGGGAACTTCGTTCTTGTCATCCGCTTTTTTCGCTTTGGTTGTCATGTGTAATACGTTATCGGATTGGTATTTACGCCGGTCTGGCGGACTGCAAAGGTAGGAAATTTTTGCTTTAGAAAGTCAGCCAGTAGCTGGATCGTAAACTGCTCACTTTCAAAGTGTCCCACGTCCATCACCACGATTTTTCCGTCCCCGTCGAAGAACTGGTGGTACTTGTAATCGGCGGTGATGAAAACATCGGCCCCGGCGCGGATGGCATCATTCAGCAGGAAGCTCCCCGAGCCTCCGCATACGGCCACTTTTTTCACCTTCTTTCCTTCCACCGGCGTATAGCGTATCACAGGAACGGCAAGCGAACGTTTGACATGGGCGAGGAAATCTTCCAGGGAAAAAACAGTTTCCGTTTCGCCCGTCATTCCCGAACCGACCTGCTGCCATTTGTTCAGCAGCGGGTAAATGTCATAAGCGATCTCTTCATACGGGTGTGATGCTCTCAGCGCAGCGAGAATGCGTCCTTCGAGGTGCTGCGGGTAAATGGTCTCTATGCGCTCTTCGTTTTCCAGGTGACGTTTACCTTTTTCACCGACGTACGGGTTCGTTTGTTCATTCCCGCGGAACGTACCGGTTCCTTCCGCATTGAAGCTGCATTCATCGTAATTGCCGATCGCTCCGGCACCGGCTTCAAACAATGCGTTTCTCACTTTTTCCGCCTCCGTTTTCGGGCAGAACGTGACGAGCTTGCGCAGGAGGTTCTCTTTCGGGGAAAGGATGCGCGTGTTTTTCAGCGAAAGCTTTTTTGCGATCATCGCATTCACGCCCGCCTGCACATTATCGAGATTCGTGTGAATGGCATAAACCGCGATGTCATTCTTTATCGCTTTTATGATCGTGCGCTCCACGTAATTTTTACCGGTGAATTTTTTCAACCCGGAAAAAACAATGGGATGATGCGCGATAACAAGATTGCAGTTGTTCCGGATCGCTTCTTCCACCACCGCTTCCGTGCTGTCCAGCGCAACGACCGCACCTGTGATTTCCATCGAT
>DASTSF010000244.1:0-4737 GCA_035760825.1 Bacteroidia bacterium | reverse complement strand
TCGTGGAAATCCTGGTTTCCGTTTCGCTCGGGCTCATGGTTTGGTTCGCCGGTAAACGCGTGTACAGCGGCTTCGATGGTCCGGGAGACATCGCCATGTTCGTCATCCTCATCAACCAGTTCTTCCGTCCCATCCGCATGCTGGCCGACCGCATCAATACGCTGCAGATGGGAATGGTTTCGTCGGAGCGCGTTTTCAAAGTGATGGACACGGAAGCCGCCATTGATCCGGTCGAGAACGGAAGCACGGAAAAAATACGCGGGGAAGTTGTGTTTGAAGACGTCTGGTTCGCGTACAAGAATGAAGACTGGGTGCTCAAAGGAATTTCTTTCGGCGTGAAGCCGGGAGAAACAATTGCGCTCGTCGGCGCGACGGGTTCGGGAAAAACATCGATCATCAATCTCGTCAACCGCTTTTATGAATTCCAGAAAGGTTCGATCCGGATCGACGGGAAAGACATCCGTTCCTATAACCTGAAGAACCTGCGCAGCCACATGGGCATCGTGCTGCAGGACGTTTTTCTTTTTTCGGATACGATCTTCAACAACATCACGCTGTACAATCCCGAAATTTCCCGTGAACGCGTCATTGCCGCATCGAAAGCGGTGGGCGCGCACGATTTCATCATGCAGCTTCCCGGCGATTACGACTACGACGTGCGTGAACGCGGCGGCACACTTTCCGTGGGACAGCGGCAGCTGATTGCGTTCATCCGTGCCTACGTTTACGACCCGACGATCCTCGTGCTCGACGAAGCAACCTCGTCGATCGATACGGAATCAGAGATCCTTATCCAGCGCGCCACAAAAACGCTCACGAAAGGAAGGACGTCGATCGTCATCGCACACCGTCTCGCCACGATCCAGAACGCAGACAGAATACTGGTCATCGACCATGGCCAGATCATCGAATCCGGGTCGCACCAGCAGCTTCTCGCCATGGGAGGCCATTACAAAAAGCTTTTCGAGCTCCAGTTCCGCGACGAAGAGGTGGTGAAATGATTCCTGTTTTTCAGGTTCCGGGTTCCGTTTTTTTTGAGGTTGGTGCTGTGTTGTTTTTCCTGGCAGGACTGACGATGCGACAGCAAGTAGCTGCAAACGTTTATAACTGTTTACCCCGGAATAGAACAGGACAACCTTGCAGGTCTAAACCATGCAGGTTGTATTAAAAAACAATCTTGCAGGTCCTAACCTTGCAGGTTGAATTCTCCCCGCCGCACCTCTTCTACCCTAACTTTTCAACTTTCAACTTTAAACCCGAAACAGTGAACGTATTTCACCGCAACCTGTCTGCCGAGCGTACAAGCTCGTCGTCTTTACGGATGAAGATCAGCGCCAGCACGAAGAAGATCACATTGGAAACGAGCAGCCACGACCCGGGCCCGGTCGAAACAACGGAAGCCGCTGCATTTCCCAGCAGCCATTTCGGAAAAACAAACAGGTTAGCGGAATAAAGTACGGAAAGAATGATCCCCGCACGGCACATCCGCATCTGGCGTTTGCGGTTCCTGTACATGAAAAGCGCCACAAGCCCGAGCAACGCGATCGCACCGATCGCCAGGGTTTCAGGCCGCGAGCCGATCATGAACACCGGCGTTCCGTCGACGGTGAACACGGGAACGAAAAACAGTGTCGCGAAAATGATGGACGGAAAGAGCAGGAAAAGTGACTGGATGCGCTGGATCATAAATTTATTTTCAGGCAAAATAACCCATTCCCGGCGTGCCTTACAATGTGGAAAATTATTTTTGCCTTTTGTTTGGAACCAAATAATCTTCGTATTATTGCACAGAATTCTTCAGGAAGCACTTTCAGTTTCCTTTCCCCTGAACAAGATGAAATACTGATGCTGAACTAAACCTTTTGCGGGCGCTTTTTTCCTTCCACACGCGCAGTGCAACTTCCTCAACAACCAGAAAAAAATTTTCTCACTTAATCCATCTCATGTACGACATTATCGAGCTGAACAGCAAGCTGGTCGGTGAATTGCGTGAAATTGCGCGACAGCTGAACATCCCCAAACACGACACATTGAAAAAGCAGGAGCTGATCTACAAGATCCTCGATCAGCAGGCCGTTTCAGGCGTGAAAAAAGAAGCGGAAGACACGTCCGATTCGTCAAAACCCAGGCGCGGAAGAAAACCGAAGCCCGATTCTGCACAGGAAGAGCCGGAACTCTTTACCGGAACCCAGAAAGAAGATCACCGCTTCGTTTCCATCGGGAATGAAACGAACACCGCGGAACCGAAGAAAGAAGAGCCGGAAGTGAAAGTGAACGCGGGCAACGTTACGCCCGAACCGAAAAAACCGGAAAACAGGCCCGTTGAAATGCCCCGCCAGAACCAGCACGGGCAGCACCGCAAGCCGTTCCACCAGAAAACGCCCTACAACAAGCCGAATACACCTCCCCCGCCTCCCCCGGCGTACAACCAGCCCCCGGCATTTATCCAGGCACAGATGAACAAGCAGGATAATTTCCAGAAACCCGAGCCGAATATTTCCGCTCCGCAGAACCAGCCCCAGAACATGCAGCAGAACCCTCCGCAGAACCAGAATCCTTCCCAGAATCAACCTTCCCAGCAGCAGCCCCAGCAACAGCAACAACAACCCCAGCAGCAGCAGCACCAGAACTACCAGCAGCCTGGAAATTTCCAGCGGCAGAATTACCAGCAGAAACCTCCGCCGGAAGAAATGTACAACTTCGACAATGTCGTCGTCGCGGAAGGTGTGCTCGAGATCATGCCCGACGGTTACGGTTTCCTTCGCTCTTCTGATTACAACTACCTCAACTCGCCCGACGACGTTTACGTCTCCCAGTCGCAGATCAAGCTCTTCGGTCTCAAAACCGGCGACACCGTTCGCGGTGCCATTCGCCCGCCGAAAGAAGGTGAAAAATATTTCCCGCTCGTAAAAGTGGACAAGATCAACGGGCGCGATCCCGGCTACGTGCGCGACCGCGTTCCTTTCGATTTCCTCACACCGCTTTTCCCGAATGAAAAATTCAAGCTCGCGGGAAGCGGAAAGTCGAAAACGAACATGTCGATGCGCGTCATGGATATGTTCACGCCGATCGGTAAAGGCCAGCGCGGACTCATCGTGGCGCAGCCGAAAACCGGTAAGACGATCCTGCTGAAGGAAGTCGCCAACGCCATCGCCGACAATCACCCGGAAGCGTACCTGATGATCCTCCTCATCGACGAGCGCCCGGAAGAGGTCACCGACATGGCCCGCAGCGTGCGCGCGGAAGTCATCGCTTCCACGTTCGATGAACCGGCCGACCGCCACGTGAAGATCGCCAACATCGTGCTCGAAAAAGCGAAACGCATGGTCGAGTGCGGGCACGACGTCGTCATCCTCCTCGATTCCATCACGCGCCTTGCACGCGCCTACAACACCGTTCAGCCTGCTTCCGGCAAAGTGCTTTCCGGCGGCGTCGAAGCGAACGCGCTCCAGAAGCCGAAACGTTTCTTCGGTGCGGCACGGAAGATCGAAGGCGGCGGATCGCTGACGATCATTGCCACTGCGCTCATCGATACCGGTTCGAAAATGGACGAAGTCATCTTCGAAGAATTCAAAGGAACCGGCAACATGGAATTGCAGCTCGACCGCAAGCTCGCGAACAAGCGCATCTTCCCGGCCATCGATCTCGTTTCTTCTTCCACGCGCCGCGACGACCTGCTCATGGACAAAGACATGATGCAGCGCATCTGGATCCTGCGCAATCACCTCGCGGACATGAACCCGCAGGAAGCGATGGAATTCCTGAAAGACCGCATGAAGAACACCCAGAGCAACGAGGAGTTCCTCATTTCCATGAACGGCTGATGAGCGTTCCGGTTCGCATCGGCATCATCGGCGGGATCATCATCGGGCTGCTGCAGTTTTACACGCTGATCGCCTGCCCTCCCGGCTTTATCGGCGGCATCATTTTCTACAGTCCGCAGATCCTGTATTTCGCCTGCATCTACCTGAGCATCCGCAAGACAAAAGCCGCCGGCGAAGCCAGCTTCAAAGGTGGCATGAAAGCCGGTGTCATCACTGCTTTTTTCATCGCCATCATCTGGGGAATCGGATTTTTCATCGGCATGAACAACATCGACGTGCACGGGCAGGCGCTCTACGCGCTTGCGCACGGAACGTCGAAAGCGGATGTGCTGGCCATTCTCAAAGGCTGGACGCAGGACGCAATGATCGAGCGCACGAAATTCTGGATGATCCCGAATTTCCTCCTCGGTTTTGTCGTCAGCCTGGCTGTGACGATCATCCTGCGCAGGAAAAACCCGCTGAACCCGGAAGGCTGATCTTTATTTTTTGAAGCGCAACACCGGTGCGCTGTATTTCCTCTGCTCCCGCTTTTCAATCGGGGCTAATGGTTTCACTGCATCGCTGCTCATTCCCGGAAAACAGCCGTTAAAACCGGATCAAAATCTCCGTGAAACAACCTCCGACTTAAAACATCACGCCACGCTTCGTGAACTCTGCGAAAAAAACTTTGTGCGCTTTGTGGTTAAAAAACCACGAAGGACACAAAGAAATGGTAATGGTCACGATGCCGGGGTGGTGAAGCAGTTAAGGTTAAGTCGGATCAAAATCCCGGTGCATCTCTGTGAAAAAACCTCCGTGAACCTCCGCGTCAAAACATCACGTCTTGCTTGGTGAACTCTCTGAAAAAACTTTGTGCGCTTTGTGGTAAAAAAACACGAAGGACACAAAGAAAATTGCAGCAGTAAAAAATTCG
>DASTSF010000243.1:0-4082 GCA_035760825.1 Bacteroidia bacterium | reverse complement strand
GGCGAAAAGGTCGTCGCCGGTCTCGAAAAAACATTCACGCTTGTCAAAACACTGGTGACCGAGGGGCCGATGGCCGCGTGGGAACAGCTGAAAGAAATCGCCGGCGACATGCGCGACGCGTTCATCGATGCCGTGAAAGATTTTATCGCCACGAAGATCATTGAGCAGGCGATCACGTGGCTGGTCAGCATCTTCGTTCCCGGCGCAGGCATCATCAAGGCCATCATCGGCATATACGATACGATCGTTTTCTTCATCCAGAAAGCCAAAGAGATCATGCAGATGATCGGCAACTTCCTCGGCTCCATCGCAGAGATCGCCGCGGGAAATATCGGCGCCGCGGCAGACGCACTCGAGAACGGGCTCGCGCGCGGACTTTCGCTCGTGATCAATTTCCTTGCAAAACTGCTTCACCTCGACGGCATCACATCGAAGATCCGCAACGCCATCAGCAAGATCCGGGCGAAAGTGGATGCCGTGATCGAAAAAGTGGCGAAGTGGGTCGCTGAAAAAGCGAAGAAGATATGGGGGAAGATCACGGGAAAAGAAGAGCCGAAAAAAGAGGGCGCGGATAGCGCGGCCGGGGACGCGACGCCGATCAGCTTCGAAGTGAAAGAACCGTTCTCGATGGACGGGAAATCGCACCACCTGATCCTGCAGGTAAAAGCCAACACACCATCGCTCCTGATCGCGAGCGATCCCGCATTACTTATCCCTGCCCTGGAAAATGCCATGACCGAAGTAAGATCATCGTCACGGACAGCGACGGAAAAAGCGGACATTCTCGACTGGCTGGAACGTGCGCATAAAGAGGCGAAAGACGTTCCGTTTACCGTCAAAGCCCGCATCAATGACGTCCTGAAAGGCAAGCCGCATGAGCATAAAGCCGAGCAGGAAGCCATTGCGCGCGAGGAAGCGAAAGAGCTTGCACAGATCGCGAATGTGCTTTTCACGCTTTCCCGCAAATGGAATGTAAAGGCGCTCGACGATTTTTTCAAAGCCCCTCCTACGCGGCGATACATTCCGGGCAGCAGCCAAACGGAAATCGGCAAGTTCATCCGCGGACGGTTATACGAAAACATGCACGACTGGTCTTCCGCCAGCAAATCATTCAAGACGGCAGAATTCCCGGGACTCAAAACAAAAGTCCTCGCGATACAGTCCGATGCGGTCGCCGCAAAGAACAAAGGAAACAAGGCGGGCCTCCAGATCGCGAAGGACAAGTGGCAGGACGCTATCGACAACGGGCTGATCCTGAAGAACGCCGATATTTTCACGCATACACCCGACGTGTCCGATTACCATGCCGATCACGATCCGCCGCTCACCGACCGGTGGAATGCCGGCGGGAATGACGGCGATGACAATCTCCGCGAAAAACAGGTGAAAGGCAATCTTGTGCTGATGACCTCTGAAAAAAATCTTTCGCTCGGTTCAAGGGGCGGGAACTACGATCCTTTTGTCCTTCCCCGGTTTACGAGCAGCATCGCAGACGGAGGGATTGTTTATGCACGCAGCATAGATGGAAAACGTTTTGTCGACGCCGCGAAAAAACCAATAACTTGATGCGATGAAAATCGTCAAAGAAAAAAAGCTGCCGCTCCTGCCCGGCACACCTGTAACGGCGCTTGCCCTATTGCCCGGGCAGCAGGTTCTTGTTTCAGGCCAGGATTCACAGGATGGCGAACAGCCGAACGTGTGTTGCTGGGATCTGCGGACGAAAAAGCTGGCCGCATCTTTTTTTTCCGAAAGCTATACGAGGGTGAACGCCGTTTCCCCGGGCAACGGACCGCTTTCGGTAATCTTCCCGGCCAGCGAAAATGTACTCGCCGCGGGCGATCTGCGGAGCACCACGCAAACCGATTTCTATTCCCCGGTGAGCTGCGTGCGCAAACTCGCATGGTCGGAAAAAATACAGCAGCTGCTTGTGTCGGGAGATAAAACCGTTTGCATCGATGCCGCCGGGAAACAATTGTGGAGCATGCCCGGTGATCACGAAAGGGATCCTGTCTATCCTACCCCGCCATTGATCGACTGGACCGGCGACAATGAACGCACCGCTTTTATGGGACAGGGAGTCAGGGCCGGGGTTTATGAAGGACGGCAACTGCTGAGACCATTTGAAGGTGCACCGGAAAAAATCATTTCTCTTTCCTGTAATGACAAGCTTACCGGCGCCATATCCTACCCCGGAAACCAGCTGCGCTTCTGGAATCACGACGGAAGCGAATATCTTCCCGGGGTGTTCGCAGAAAAAAAAGTGAAATCATTTGCATTCGGGAACGGACACCTTCTTCTCTGCGGAACAATAGCCGGGCATGTGCAGGGCTATGACATACGCTCGGGAGAACGGCTGTTTTCACAGGAGATCCACAAGCGCGGAGCCGTAAGCGCACTCGCCTGTTGTGACGATCTTGTTATTTCCGGCGGACAGGACGGCACCCTGTGGCTCTATCGTATCGAAGAATAACCGAACAACCGGTTTCTGCGATAAAAAATCACTCCACCACCAGCTTCCGGTCCGCTTCTTTCCCGTCCTGCCGCACCTTCACGATATACATGCCAGGTGTCCACCCACTCACGTCGAGCGTGCAGGCATCCTGGTTTTGCATACGGATGTACATTCTTCTCCCCGACAGATCGTATACTTCAACGGAAAAATGACCGGGCAACGAAATACGCGTTTCATCTTCTGCAGGATCAGGCGTCACGGAAAATGCGAACGGATCTTTCGCATCCGCCGGAATTCCCTGCACGGCACTGCACGACGCGCTTTCATCTTGTGGTGATAAATAACCACTCCGGTAAACGTCCTGCCGGAACATCAGCCACTCCGGACAGTGTCCGTTGCCTGCTTCGATCATGAACGCTTTCCCGGTGTTCATCGAATCGGGCGTATAGGTTCCGTAACCGGCCACGACAAACACGTCCATCTTCCCGTTGTGATCGAAATCGGCAACCAGCGGACCATGATCGACGTCGAACCATGGAAGGCCAGGTGAAAAATAACTCATCAGGTTCATCTGCCAGATCAATCCGGTATATGGTTCCACGGCGATCACATCGCCCATGTAAAATCCGGCGACAAGATCCAGCGTATCGTTCCCGTTGATATCCGCAATGGCGCAGCCGCGGAACGAGCTGAACGTCGTCGGGAACGACCATTCCGTATTTCCCGTTGCGCCGTCGAGCACCCAGATGCGCTCGTCATAAGTGATCCAGTCGTTGTTCGTCACCACTACTTCCGGATTGCCGTCGTGATCGAGATCAGCGATCGAGACCGGCGCCATGTCGCTCGCGGGTATCATCACCGACCACAGCTGCGATCCGTCTTCTGTGTTCAGTGCACGCACGCGGCCGCTGTTGGAACCTATCACGTATTCAGGTTTTCCATCACCGTCCACATCCGCCACAGCACCGCCGTGATAATACGCGAACGATGCTGAATCCGGCAGGTAATCAGTCCACAGGGTGTCATTGGTGACATAATTATACGCCCATATATACAGCCCGTTCACGTTGGTATAATTCGCCATGATGACATCAGGCGTACTGTCGTTATTCGCGTCGACAAGCGTCGGTTCCGTTTCAATCGGGTTGTAACCCGGATCGACCTGCACAACCCGGTTCGTGCTTCCGTCCTCGCCGTTGAGAATACGCAGCTCTCCGTTGAAATTGCAGAAAAGAATTTCAGGCAGGCCGTCATGATCGATATCCGTAACGGTCGGCGGAGAATCGCCGCCACCGGAAGGTTTGCTCCATTTGAGATGACCGGTATAACCATTTATACAGAAAATGGTGGGATTGCATGAACCGTTCACGATGACATCGAGCGTATCGTCGTTGTCAACATCGCAAATCAGCGGCGCCACATCACCGCAACCACCGATATTGTACACCCACCGCTCCGATCCGTCTTCCGCATTGAGACAATGTACGCGGCCGTCCGCCGTATAGGTACTGAAAACAATTTCATCGAACCCGTCTTTGTCGAGATCGGCAGCGGCAGCAGAACCGAACGAAGGCGCGCCGATATCGTACTGCCATTTTACGGTGGGGAACTGGGCATGCGCATTAATGCG
>DASTSF010000242.1:0-10179 GCA_035760825.1 Bacteroidia bacterium | reverse complement strand
CCTGCGGACCGATGTACATGAATGATCCGGCCGTCATCTGCCCGTATTGCGTCACGCCGAGCGCATTGAATTTTTCCCAGTCGTCCGGCTTCGAATAATTCGGGATCATCATGCCGTTCGTCACCACGACACGCGGCGCATCTTTGTGCGAAGGAAAAAGTCCGAGCGGGTGACCGGAATACAGGACGAGCGTTTGTTCATCTGTCATCGTCGCGAGGTATTTCATCGTGAGGCGGTACTGCGCCCAGTTCTGAAATACAGCGCCGTTGCCGCCGTACGTAATGAGCTCATGCGGATGCTGCGCCACGGCGTAGTCGAGGTTGTTCGACAGCATGTGCATGATGCAGGCGGCCTGCAGGCTTTTGTGCGGGAACTCGTGCACAGGCCGTGCGAATATCTTGTAATCGGGGCGGAAGCGGTACATGTAAATGCGCCCGTATTTTTTCAGCTCGTCCGCGAATTCTTTAGCGAGGACCGCATGGTGTTTTTTATCGAAATAGCGAAGCGCATTTTTCAGCGCCAGCTTTTTTTCACTGGCAGTGAGAATATCTTTTCGCTTCGGTGCGTGATTGAGTGAGGCGTCGAACGGTTTGGGAGCGGGGAGCTGTTCCGGGATCCCTTCGAGAATGAGCTGGTGAAAATCGTTTGAGGACATAGTGTGTGGAATGGCTGGCGACTGGTGGTTCAAAGTTGAAACTTTTCCCGGATAAGCGCTGCTGTTTCCGGTGCGGAAAGTTGAGAATTGTTGATGCGCAGGTAAGGATCGTTAAACGGAAAAGCTTCGGAGTTCATCACGTATTTCGTTTCCATGTCGCGGATGTTGTGCTCTGACCATTCCGTGTCGCGCTTGCTCGCTTTGTGAAGCAGGCGGTTTTCTGTCCGGTTGCGTTCGAGACGCGTGGAAAGATCGGCTTCGAGTTCCACGAAAAAAACATTTGCACCGCGTTCTGCGAAAAAATTCCGCACTTGCTTCACGTAGTGCAGGTCGCGTTCTTCATTCAAGGCCCAGACGTACGTAAAAATGAAACCGGGCATTCCCGCTTTGATCACTTCTTCGAATATGCTTTTGCGGATGGTGTTCACGATTCGCAGGAAAGGCGGCGTTCCGAATTCGAAATAAAGCAGCGCAGGTTCGATCGCGACATGATTGTGAAAGAGCCTGTACCCGGTAAGCTTTCCCAGCTCCTGTCCCACGGTCATTTTCCCGACAGCGGGTGGTCCGAATATGAAAATGAAATTCATGAAAGCGGTTCAGTCGTTTTTATCGCCTTTCTTTTTCTCGATCCTTCCCGTTTTTTTATTGTAACCGTAAGGACAATGCCTGCATCCGCTCTGGCAGCAATAGCCGCGTTTCAGGTGATACTGTTCGGTAAAAACGATGTATCCTTCCTCGCTGTGGTAAAAATCGCCGGGTTCAAGGGGAAGCTTTTCTTTCACGCGACAAAGTTATTCAAACCTTTTGCGTGAAGGCAGAAAGTGGTATTTTGGGAAAAGAGACGGAAACCGCGGCTGCAAGGCGTATGGACGGAACGGAAAAAAGCATTACACGACTTGTTCTTCCCGGGAGGGAGGAGGAAATTTCCGTGCTCCGGCTCGATCTTCCGGATCCTGTTTCCGGCGGCAACAAATTCTTCAAGCTGAAATACAATCTCACCGCGATGCGTGAAGAAGGGAAAGAGCACCTGCTCACCTTCGGCGGCGCCTTTTCGAATCACATTGCTGCTGTGGCCGCGGCGGGGAAAAGAGAAAAAATAAAAACCACCGGCATCATTCGCGGGGAAGAGCTGAACATTCACTCGAATGAAGTCCTGCGCTTCGCTTCGTCCTGCGGAATGCAGCTCCGTTTTATTTCGCGCGGCGATTACCGGAGAAGGGAAGATCCTGCGTTCCTCGCTGCGCTGAAAAAGCAGTTCGATGATCCGTACATGCTTCCCGAAGGCGGATCGAACGCGATGGCCGTGAAAGGCTGCGCGGAAATTCTCAGTGCCCGCACCTCGTCCTTCGATGCGATCTTCTGCCCGGTGGGAACGGGAGCGACACTGGCGGGAATTATTTCTTCTGCAGGAAAGCACCAGGAGATCTTCGGCATCGCCGTGCTGAACGGAAGGTCTTACCTGGAAGAAGAAGTGAAAAAATTCCTCGGCGAACGCAGTGTCGCCGCCCGATGGCGCATCGTGCACGATTATACGGCGGGCGGGTATGCGCGTTCCTCGCAGGGACTTGAAAAATTTGTTCACGAAAGCAGCCGCACAAATGCGCTGCCCCTCGATCATGTTTATTCCGGGAAAGCGCTCTACGCCATGCATGAAATGGTAAAAGGAGATGCTTTCCGTGGAAAACAGCTCCTTTTTGTTCACACCGGGGGCTATGCTTTCACTGCAAGTCAGCGCTGATCTGCACAGGGCAGCTTACCTGAAAACATGCGTCCCCGGTATGGAGAAATGGCAGGTTTGTCATTATGCGTTTTTCCGGTGAAAGAAAATCGCACGCACGGGGTCCGGCAGACCGTTACCGTGAGATCATCACAGAACGGCGCAGCGTCATTTCATTGTTCCTGAAAACAACGAGCACAAGTCCCGGTTCCCAACCGGTAACGTCGACGAGCAATTGTTCGTCTTTCGCCACCTGCTTTTCCATGAGCAGCTTTCCGTCGGCAGCGTAAAAGCTCAGTGTTCCGTCGGCCGGACCTGCAAGCTGCAGGGTCGATGATGCGGGATTGGGCGCTGCAAAAAGCGTGGATGTTGTCGCAGTGGCCGGAACATCCAGCGGAGAATTTCTCCAGCCGACATATTTGCGGTACGAAGGGGAGAAGCCGATGTTGATCACGGTCGACTGTATGCTCAGCAGCGGGTAATATTGTCCCGTGATGTACCAGAGATAATAGTCGGTGCTGATCTGGTAGGGATAAGCGCCGCTGGTGGTCGTGAACACCGTGTCGTTTTCGTACCGCGTGAAATGTGCGCGAAGAACGTTGGTATAGGTCGAAGCCGGCAGCTGAAGTGTCCCCGTTCCGTCGGCGTTGCAGCTGGTGGTGCCGTGCACATGCACAATGCTTCCCGAAGCGGCATCGGAATACGTGGCGTAATACGTGTCGCTGCCCGTGGTGCCGTAGCTCATCGGGAAATAGAATTGTGTTGCGGGATTGGTATAGGTGATGACGTTCACCGAATCGGCATTCCCGACGCGATCTGCTGTTGCGGAATTGACATCGTAATAAACGAAGTAATCGACCGACGGTCCCGTTTCATGCAGCGCAAGGTTCGCCTGCGGGTAGTTGGCGCCATACAGGGAGGAGCCAACGGTCATGAATGAATCTGTAGTGACGCCCTGCGAAGCGTTGAGCGAAGTGAAGTTCCACGTAACGTTCGTCCCGCTGTTGCCGGGGAGCACACCGGTGGTATCGGACATGTTCAGGGTGAAAATATCACCGGCATGGGGAAACTGCGATTGGACCAGCGTCACCTGCGCAGGCAATGCAGCTGCAAATAAAAAAACGGGCAACAACAGTGTTCGTTTCATAGTATGGATTATTACTGTTTGGTAAACTCCACGCGGCGGTTCTTCGCTTTCCCGTCGAAGGAAGTGTTCGGCGCAATGGGATTGGCTTCGCCGTATCCTTTTGCCGTGAGGCGCGAACCGTCGATGCCCATCGAGATGAGCTGCGTGCGCACGGCGTCGGCGCGGGCCTGGGAAAGCTTCAGGTTCGATGCATCGTCTCCGTCGCTGTCGGTGTAGCCGCCGATCGCGAGCTTCAGCGCGGGATTGTCTTTCATCATTTTCGCGATGTCGTTCAGCGTGCCCATGCTTTCGGGTTTGATGTCGGATTTGTTCACGTCGAAATTGATGCCGTAGGAAATGATCTTGCCGGTCGTCATCAGTGTGTTCAGCATGTTCTGGTTTCCGCCGTTGGCGATGCGCACGTTCGTGAACTTGATCGGGTTTTCGGTCGAGCCGATGCCGCCGAACATTACGGAAGTCGGCTTGCAGTGGCAATTAGGAATTACGAGCACGCGATTCTGGTCGACGTACACTTTCACCTGCTGGTCTTTATAGGCAATGGCGATGTGGTGCCAGTGGTTGTCGTAACTCCCGTAAGCGACGTCCTGCGGGAGCGACCCGTTGAGGCCGGAACCTTCATCGCTGCCGTCGGCTTTCGGAAAGTCAGCCGTTACTTCAGAGTTCGCCGACTGGATATCCATCTGGTCGTCGTCGCCGTTCATGAAGAAAAAGCGGAGACCGTAATCTCCTGCGCCGGCATACACATCGGTTTCGATGGTAAACGAATTGCTGAGGTACGTTTTCGGATCAATGACGGGAAGAACTTTCACGTAGTTGCCGTCGGTGAGAAGAAAGGTTGGTTTCCCGTCGATCTTGTTCACGACGCCTTGCCCGGCCTGCAGGTCCCAGTGCGAGGGAAATTCGCCATCCATGTCTTCGGAGAAATCATCGTAAAAGACGAGATCGGACCCGGCCGTGAAATCGTAGTTCTGGTAGGTTTTGATCGTCGGTGCGGCTGACGAAGAAGAGGATGAGGAGGACGATGACGAGGAAGATGATGAGGACGATGATGAATTCCCGGAATTGCTGTTGCTGCTGTTGTTCGATGTGCTGTCGGAGCTGTTGCCGGAATTCTTGCCGTCTTTTTTGTCTTTCATTTTTCCCGGCGCCGACCAGACATTATCGATCGCGTTGCCGAGTTTTTCATTGGCCTTGTCGTTCAACGTGCCGTTGACGTTGATCTGCGCCCCGGCAAAAAACGGGAGCAGTGTTGCAGAAATGAGAATGGATTTTTTCATGATTTTGAATCGTTTGTGTGAACGATACAAAAGTCATGCAGTTGCCTGTAGCATTCAATCGCATGAAAATGCGGTTTTGGATGGCGGAACAGGCCGGGGACGGCTACTATAGGACTTTTTTCAGCAATTTTTCAAACTCTGCCGATTTATAAAAAGCTTTTGTCTTTTTATCCAGTCCCATTGTTTCCAGGTATCCCATTTTCTGGAGTGTTGTGAGATCCGTTCTTGCGGTTTGATTGGAAATGTTGAACCGGGTTTCTATCTCTTTTATCGTCAGTATGATGTCCGGTTCATCGTGCATCCATTTCAGAATGAACGCTTGCCTTTCATTGATTCCTTCGATCTTCTGGAATGCGATAAGGTGTTTTTTCTCTTTGATTTTACTCTGGATATAGGATTTAAGATCCGCATACGCCAATTGCATCGTTTTTATTTTGTAAATGAGAAAATAGGTCAGATCGTTATCGTCTGTTTCCGTGTACACATAAGCTTTGGCATACTGCACTTTGCTTTTAACAATGAGCCTGGATATAGACAAATATTCCGTAAGCCAGTATCCGTTTTTCAGAAGATACCAATAGAAAAGAGCTCTTGCGGTTCTTCCGTTCCCATCCACAAACGGGTGAATGTACCCGATCATGAAGTGAATGATGCATCCTTTGATGATAGGATGAATGAATTGTTTCTCGTCATTGGAATTGAAAAAAACAAACAAGTCTTTCATCAGGGATGCGACTTCTTTGAAATCAGGAGGGGTGTACACCACTTCATTGTCGGCTGCGTCAATTACGTTCACTTCATTGTCACTCCTGTATTTTCCTTCATCATGCGGATCTTCCAATGTACGATTTACGATCAACCGGTGAATTTCAAAAAGCCGTTCCGCTGTAATTGGTTCGTTTTGGATATCCACAATGTATTTGATCGTACGGTAGTTGTTAACGATCATCTGCTCTGATTTGTTCCGCGGACGAATATTTTTGCGCAACATTTCTTTCGCCTTTCTCCGGGTTGTCACAGCGCCTTCAATCTGGCTGGAAGCAATTGCTTCTTCCATAATCGAACTCACGAGATACCTGTTTTTATCTTCAGCAGGAACTACCGTGGTAGCACCAAGGTCTCCCCCGATGTGGAGATCGAATTCGTGCAAACCCTTCTGGATGATATCGGTAAGATTATATGTGAACTTATATTTTCCGAAACTCAGTTTTTTGCCGCTGAGCACCCTGCTGAGCTTCGTCAGGATCCAGATAATTTCAGGACTGATTTTTCCTGGGGCCTTTTGATATTTTACGCGATCCCAATAGAGGTATTCCTGGTTGATCTTTTCAATCAGGTCATTGATCCGGGGATCTTTTTTTCGCAGGCTTATAGCCTTTGAATAATATTCATCTTTAAACCACGGCGGGGCTTTTTCAATAGGTCTCATTTTCGAAAAGAGAAAAGCTTTTGAAAGGCTTTTGATTTCTATAAAAGTACCGCCAATTCAAAAAATGTCAAAATTTTTCAAAAATCAGGACATTTTATAAAACAGCGCGAATTCATTGTGCTGATAATCACGGTATTACCCTTGTTCAAAAAAACGACTTCAAAAGCCCGTTTTTGATTTTCCAGTCCCCTGGAAATCAAAAAGACAGAGTCATCAGAACTAAAAAGTAACCTGGAAAATCTGGTGAAAGAATTTTAAGTTGCGGACAAAACGAGGAAAACCTCACATCCCCTTCGGAAAAACCTTGTTCAGCGCGTCGGTGCGGGAATGCACCTGCAGCTTTTCGTAGATCTTGCGGATGTGCGAGCGCACCGTGTCGATGCTGATGAAAAGACGGTCGGCGATCTCTTTGTAACGGAGTCCTTTGGCGAGCGCTTCGAGGATTTCCATTTCACGCGGACTCAGTCCATTGTCCGTATCGACGGGCGCGGGCTGAAGTGAAGCGATCACTTTCCGTGCAATGCCGCCGGTCATCGGCGACCCGCCGTTGTGGATGTCGCGGATCGCTTCCAGCAGTTTGCCCGGTGCGGTTTTTTTCAGGATGTACCCGGTGGCGCCGGCTTTCAGGGAGCTGAAGATATGCTCGTCCTCTTCGTATACGGTGCACATCATGAACTGCGTTTGCGGCAGCTGCGGTTTCAGCTTCTTCACGCATTCCACGCCGGAAATGCCCGGCATGTTGATGTCCATCAGCACGACGTCGGGTTTGCTTTGCGGTAATTTCTCCAGCGCTTCTTCCCCGTCAGCGCACACGTCCACGCACTGGAACCCATCGCTCGCATCAATGAGGAGCGCGAGTCCTTCGCGGATGTCCCGGGTGTCTTCTACAATGGCGACGCGTATGTTCATTTGTACAAATGTAAGCGCACGGTGAAATGTTCCGGCCACATTTTCATGTGGTTGTTACCAGGACAGGTTAATCTCCGTCCGCGTTCCTTTCCCGGGTTCGGAAGCGATCGTGTACATCCCGCCGATTGATTCCATCCGCTTCCGCATATTTTTCAACCCATTCCCCATCGGGCGCGCTTCCGATATCTCGAACCCTTTCCCGTTGTCCCCGATCACGATGGAAATTTTTCCATCCGCAAAAGAAAAAAGCGTTTCCACTTTCGTGGCATTCGCGTGCTTCACGATGTTGTGCAGCGATTCTTTCACGACAAGGAAAAGGAACCTGCGTTTTTCTTCGGAAAGATGAACGGCCGGGATCTCCGCAGGTGTTTCGCAGTGGAATGCGATGCCGAATGTTTCGAGGTAGTGGTCGGCGTATTCGCGGATGTAAGCGACCAGGTTCTGCAGGTTGTCGTTCTCCGGGTTGAGCGCCCACACGATCTCGTTCAGGTTGTCGACAAGGTTGCGCGCCGATTCGGAGATCGTGTCGATCTGTTTTTTCGCGCTGTCGTTCACCACCTGTTTTTTCGCCACTTCGCTGAGGATGGCGATTTTCGTCAGGCCCGAACCCAGGTCGTCGTGCATATCGCGCGAGATGCGGTTGCGCTCTTTTTCGATCGCGCGGAGCTTTTCGAGCTGCAGGATGCGCACACGCATTTTCCGCGTTGCTTCCCGCCGCACGATGAACACGATGAGCGCGAGAAGCGTGACGACACTCAGCGTGATGAACCACCAGGTTTTCCAGAACGGCGGACGGATGGTGAAAGAGAAACTTCCGGGACTGCTCCATTGCCCGTTACCGGAGGACACGCGAAAAAGAAAATGGTAGGATCCCGGCGGAAGTCCCCCGTATGAAGCAACGTGCCGTGCGCCCGAATAATTCCAGTCGTTCTCCGCACCTTCCAGCATGTATGAATAGCTGACGCCGGGGCCGCCGCGGAACCCGAGCGAAATAAAATCGAACGTGAACGTGTTCTGGTCCCAGTTGTAAAAAAGTTCCGGCGCATAAGCGGGCGATGTGCTGAAACCGATCTTTTTACCCAGCAGCGAGATGCTGACGAGCTGCGGCGCGTTTGCAGGGACATCCTGCGTCAGCAAAACCGGGTTGAAAATGATGACCGAATTCATGAGCCCGATGATCATGTTGCCGCCGAGCGGGGAAATATCACCATCCATGATATTCGTCGGCAGACCGGAAGTAATGGAATAGCGTGTGAAAATCTTCTTCGCCGGATCGAAACAGGATAACCCGTTGGTAGTGCAGATCCAGAGAATTCCGCGTGTGTCTTCGTTGATGCTGGTCACAGCTCCCGGGCTCAGCCCGTCGTCCTTGCCGTACATGCCGGCGCGCCCGTCCCTGTCAATGAAAAAAAGTCCGTGATCGTCGGTGAACCAGAGCACGCCGCGGCTGTCTTCGAAGGCGGATGTAGCAATTCCGAACGGGATGGTGTCGTTCCCGCGAATAATGTTCTTCCACGTCCGGAATTTTCCTGAAGCCTCGTCGTACGTGCTGATGCCGGTGTTCGTCGCGAACCACACGCGTCCTTCCCGGTCGCACAGGATGTCCCAGACGAGGTTATCGCAGAGCGAATTCCCGGATGAATCCGCGCGGAAATTCGTCCACGTGTTTTTCTTTTCATCGTAACGGCTCACGCCTTTTCCGTAGCTGCCGAACCAGAAAATTCCGCCCGGCGCTTCTGCAAGCGAGATGATGTGCCGGTCGCAGACCGAATTTTTTTCGTTCGGTGAAGGGAGAAGCTGCGTGAATTTTTTCCCATTCTTGTCGCCGTGGCAAAGTCCGCCGAATGTCGCGACCCATAGCGTGCTGTCCGATGCGCGGAGCACATCGCTCACCTGGCCGCAGTCGATGTCGGGATTATTTTCGGGAACGTGTTTCCAGGCGTGGAGAATATTTCCCGAAGAATCGCAGAGCTGCAAACCGTTGCCGTACCACGTGCAGAAAAAAATACCGGGACCCTTGTCGTGAACAATGCGGATGGTTTGCCCGCGGAACTGTTCCGCGAACGGCTGGAAAAGCTGCTGCTGCGGAAGAATGACGCCGGCGCCTTTGCCGGTGCCCGCCCAAAGCTGCCCGTACCGGTTGAACTCGACGCACCCCACACCGTCGTCGGGAAGGCTTTCCGCATTCAGCGGTTCGTTGTGCAGGCGCGTGACGTTGTCTTTCGACGGAAATTCATTTGCGGCGATGCGGAAAAGCCCGGAGTTCGTGCCCACCCACACGATGACGCGCCCGTGTTCCTTCCCGGCGGCGAGTGTGAATGCAATGTTGCTGGCCGAAGGATTTTCCGGCCGGTCGATCCAGGAATAGAGGTGGAATTGTTCATCGTTCGCAGTGAAACGCCCGAAGCCGGAACCCCACGTCGTCACCCAGAAATCATTGGGTGCGACTTCGATCATGCCGGTGAAAAAAACCGGTTTCCCGGACGCATCGAGCGGCTGGTAATGCCGCGTTATTTTTTTTTCGTGCGTTGAATAGACATACAGGCCGTCGTACGAACAGATCCAGAGACGGTTTTCGGAATCGGAATAGAGACCGGAGCAACCGTCGGGTCCGTTAGCCTGCTTCGAGCAGATGATCTCCGGTTCGAAACATTTCCGGTCTTTATTGTAAATCCAGGCGGCGTCCTTGCTCCACGCGCGCACCACGCCGGAAAGAGCATCGGCATTAAGATGGTTGGGCGGCGCCACTTTTTTCCCGGCCGGCTGTTCACATTTTATGGTAACCGCTTCTTCGTTCCAGGGATTGAACAGCGCAATCCCGTTGTCCGTTCCCACCCAAAGCTCACCGTTTTTGTCCTGCGCCAGCGAACAGACGTTGTCGCCGGGAATGGAAGCGGAGTCGCCGCTGTGATGTTCGTAAAGCTTGAACGTTTCGCCGTCGAAACGGTTCAGCCCGTTGATCGTTCCTATCCACGTAAAGCCCCATGAATCCGTCAGGATGGCCTGTACGGGATCGGATGATAATCCCTGCGGGATGCCGAGACG
>DASTSF010000241.1:0-5506 GCA_035760825.1 Bacteroidia bacterium | reverse complement strand
GATCGATGCCGGCCGTATGGCTCCTTCCGCGATGAACCAGCAACCCTGGAAATTTTACGTGGTGAAAGACCGGAAGATCATCGCTTCCATTTCTGCCGCGATCCGGAAAATGGCCGAATCTTTTTTCCTGTTTTCAAATGGCGCTGAATTGCCGGAAAGCAGCGACCGTATCTTTTACGATGCTCCTTTGGTTATTTTCCTTGTGGGTCCGAAAGGCGACGAATGGACAGCGCTGGACATCGGCATGTGCGCACAGAACATGATGCTCGCTGCAAAATCGCTGGGACTTGATACCTGCCCGGTCGGGTTTGCAAAGTTCATCATGCAGACATCGGAATATTCCCGGCTGAAGCTGAATGAATCGGAGCAGGTTTATCTTGCGCTGGCGATAGGTTACGGTGATGAAACGCCGAAGGTGCATGAGCGGATAAAGGAGAATGTGATTTATATCTGAATGGTTTTATGTCGTGTCTCGACTCGCGCCCGACAAGACATAGTGATCCATTGTTGCAGCCCTCGCAAAACAGTTTTATGCAGTATCCCGGCTCGCGCCCGGCATGACAAGGCGATCCGATCCGGCGCACTTTTTTGTGCAACTTTTTTAAAGAAAATTGCAGCGAACCAAAAAAGGAAGTGCGATACCTTGTTGTGAACGTTTTTCAAATCGCAGAGCTCCGTAAAACAAACGCCGCTCAGGCTCCCTTCTCCTCCCGCTCTTCCGGGAAAAGCAGTGTGAACGAAGAACCTTTTCCCGGTTCGCTTTTCACCTTGATCATCCCTTCGTGACGCGACATGATCTTTTTCACCACTGCGAGTCCGATCCCCGTGCCCTCATATTTGGAATTTTCCAGGCGTTCGAAGAACCCGAATATCTTTTTCGTATGTTTTTCATCGAAACCAATGCCGTTATCGCTGATGGTGATCGCGTAATAGCCCGGGTATTTCCCATCGCGCTGCGACCCGATCGTTATCTCCGGCGCGACACCCGGTTTCCGGAACTTGATCGCGTTCGAAAGAAGATTCTGGAGCACCTGCCTGATCTGCGTCGCATCACACAACAAGGAAGGAAGAGGCGACACGATATTGATCTTCGCCTTTGATTCGCCAATGGAAATTTCCATATCCGAAAGCGTATCGCGCAGCAGCGCATCCAGGTCGACGACAGAAAACTCTTTCGCACGCGTAGTCAGGCGCGAATATGCAAGCAGGTCGTTGATGAGGTTCTGCATGCGCCTGCCCGCGTTGGCAATGCGATTAAGGTAATCCAGGCCTGTTTCGCTCAGCCGCTCCGCTTCTTTGTCCTTCAGCCGCTCGCTGAACGAGCGGATCTTCCGCAAAGGTTCCTGCAGGTCATGCGAGGCCACGAACGCGAATGTTTCCAGTTCCTCGTTGGATGCTTTCAGCTCGAGGTGCGTCTTTCTCAATTCTTCCTGCTGCCGGTACCGTTCTGAAATATCGATGACAAAGGCGACAGCAAACCGTTTTTCCCTGATCTTATAGCTCGTCAGCCCGATCTCGACCGGGAATTCCGTTCCGTCTTTCCGTTTCCCGAAAAGGACCACATTACGTTCACCCATTGAACGAGAAGACGGTGCGTGCATGAAACCGCTCCGCTGCCCGGCATGCTTGTCACGGTAACGCGCCGGCATCAGGTCTTCCACCGGTTTCCCGGGAAGCTCCCCGGGCGAATAGCCGAACTGCAGAGCTGTTCTCGGGTTGGCACGGACGATCCGGCCTTTTTCATCCGCCACAATGATCCCTTCCGTTGCAAAACGAAAAACAGCATCGAGGTTTTCTTTCTGGCGGAAAAGTTCCGCGGCCGATCTTTTATATCGTATAACCAGCAGCGTTGAAGCCGCGATGCCGAGGCAGGAAAGAACCCGGTTGGCCATCACCGCCGATTCATGCATATTCTCATGCGGCACGACGAAACATCCTACGATGACAAAAATGACCCCGGCTGCGCCGGCAATGCATGTGGACAGGATACCTGAAACACTCATGGTTATCAGAACCACGAGAACATACGCAACACCATCCGCTTCCCACCACGAAAAACTGAGATCGGCCATAAGAAAAAGTATGGCAACCAGTCCGGCGAAGAAGGTCAGCACTAAATTTTTACTCTTTTGATTTACCATGGGGGACTAAATCGATCAAAGATGCAGGTTGAAAAGGATTCTGTTTATGATTCCCGTCATCCGTCTTGTTGTTTCTGTACATACATGCTTTATTAATTACTATTTTTACACACCCGTTTAATTTTCATATTCACGTGATCAATGCCGAACACGCTAAGCACCGGAACCGGAACCGACGCTGTATTCTTTCATGCAACAGAAGGAATACTGGTTACTGATTCCCGCGGAGAGATCATCCGCATCAATCCTGCCGCAGAAAGAATGTTCGGTTATGAAAAGGGAGAGCTCACCGGTAAAAAGATCGAGATCCTGGTTCCGCGCCGTTTCACGGAAAAGCATGTGGATCACCGCGACCAGTTCAATCGCAACCCGCATTCGCGGAGGATGGGCATAGGCATGGCGCTTTACGGACGTCGCAAGGACGGGAGCGAATTTCCCGTGGAAGTGAGCCTCAGCCCGTATAAATCAGGGGAAGACACGTTCACGATCGCGTTCATCATCGACATCACCATTCGGAAAAAACAGGAAGAGGAGCTGGAACACCTTACGCGCAACCTGAAAGAATCGAACGCGGAGCTCGAAAATTTCGCTTACATCTCTTCGCACGACCTGCAGGAGCCGCTCCGCAAGATACAGTCGTTCGGCGACCGCATCCGGATGACGGACGGCGGGCATCTTTCCGAAAAATCGCGTGATCACCTCGACCGCCTGCTGAATGCCGCTTCGCGGATGCAGAACCTGATCAACGACCTGCTTATGTTCTCCCGGCTGACGACCCGCGCACAGGATTTCCGCCCGCTGAACCTGAACAAAGTGCTGGAAGAAGTGAAATCCGACATTGAAGTTTCCGTCGAAAAATCAGGCGCGCAGATCGTCGCGGTCGACCTTCCCACCATCGATGCGGAAGAAACGCAGATGCGCCAGCTGTTCCAGAACCTGATCTCCAATGCCATCAAATTCAGGAAAGAAGGCGAAACACCGGTCATCGAAATATCCTCTTTCAAAAAGAAGATGACCTCCGCCGATCAGCACGAAATGGTGGAGATCCGTTTCCGCGACAACGGTATCGGCTTCGACCAGAAATACAATGACCGCATCTTTAATATTTTTCAACGCCTTGACGGAAAGAAATACGAAGGCAGCGGCATCGGGCTTTCCATCTGCAAGAAGATCGCGCTGCGCCATGGCGGCAACATAACCGCCGAAAGCAAACCCGGTGAAGGCGCCGTGTTCATTGTCACATTGCCCGTACACCAGTCGACCGATAAAACAAACCATCACCAGCACTTATGAAAAATCCTCTTTACCCTATCGAGATCCTTATCGCGGATGATGATGAGGAAGACCGTATGCTCATTACCGATGCACTGAAAGAAAGCCGGCTGAAGAACAAGATACAGACAGTGGAAAACGGCGAAGAGCTGATGGAATACCTGAACAACAAAGGAAAATTTTCCGATACGCAGAAGTATCCCAAGCCGGGCCTGATCCTTCTCGATCTCAACATGCCCCGCAAAGACGGACGCGAAGCTTTGCGCGAAATAAAAGAGAAGCACGAACTGCGCAGCATCCCGATCATCGTTCTCACCACCTCCAAGGCGGAAGAAGACATTCTCCGCTCTTATGACCTCGGCGTGAATTCGTTCATCACGAAACCCGTGACGTTCACGGCAATGGTCGATGTAATGAAAACGCTGAACAAATACTGGTTCGAGATCGTGGAGCTGCCTTCCGGCGGCGAAAAATGAGCGAAGACAAGATTCATATCCTGATGATCGATGACGATGAGGAAGATTTCATCATCACGAAAGACATCCTGCTGGAAAAATCCGGCGGGCGTTTTGCGCTCGAATGGGTCTCGTCCTACGAGGATGGCCTGCGCGCCTTCGGTGAAAAAAAACACGACGTTTATCTCGTGGATTACCGCCTCGGTGTGAACAACGGCATCGACCTGATCCGTGAAGGCGTGGCGATGGGCGTGGAAGCGCCTTTCATTCTCATGACGGGACAAAGCGACCCGGTGATCGATACGATGGCGCTCGAAGCGGGCGCAGCCGATTTCCTCGTAAAGGGCTCTATCTCTTCTTCACAGCTGGAACGCGCTATCCGCTACAGTATCGAACAGAATAAAAACGTGATGAAGATCACGAAGCTCAATGCAGAGCTGGAGGAACGCGTGAAAGAACGCACGCAGACGCTCGAGAACGCACTGCGCGAGCTGAAAAGATCGGAGGAAGAGCTCGCGGTCGCTCTCGAAAAAGAAAAGGAGCTGAACGATCTCAAGTCGCGCTTCGTCGCGATGGCTTCGCATGAATTCCGCACACCGCTCGCCACGATACTCAGCTCGCTCACGCTCGTCAAGCGTTATGCTGAGCTCGGCGACCCGGAAAAAATGGAGAAGCACACGAAACGCATCGGCTCTTCCGTCTCCAACATGACCGAGCTGCTCAACGACGTGCTTTCTCTCAGCAAGCTCGAAGAAGGAAAGATCGTCCCCGCACCGGAATCATTCAGCCTGATGCAGTTCGCCGAAGAGATCATCCGCGAGATGCGCGGCATTGCCAAACCCAGCCAGGAGATCCTTTACTCGCATGACGGCGATGCGGAGGATGTCAGCACCGACAAAAAGATCGTGCGCAACATCCTGCACAACCTCGTTTCGAACGCGATCAAGTTTTCGGACGACGGAAAGAAAATTGAAGTGAGAACATCCTGCGCCAACGATACCGCGATGATCGAAGTGAAGGACAACGGGATCGGCATTTCAGAGGAAGACCAGAAACATCTTTTCCAGCGTTTTTTCCGGGGACAGAACGTATCCAACATCCAGGGAACGGGACTCGGCCTGAGCATCCTTGCGAAATACGTTGAAGTGCTGCACGGAAAAATAAACATGCAGAGCGAGCTCGGCAAAGGCACGGTCTTCTCCATCAGCTTCCCCGTTTCCATTTCCTGATTTTTTCCTGACGCATTCGGAATATTCTTTTGACCGGCATCATTGGGACAGCCGCGCGGGGCGATGATCTTTACCACAAAAAGAAAAGACCATGAGCCTCAATTTCGAAAAAATGAACAATGACGGGAATTCATTCCTGAATGACCTGTCGGACGTCCTGGGATTCCCGGGCGAAAAGCAAAAAGCAGGAAGGATCCTCAAAGCCGTGCTCCACACGATGAGAGACCATATCCCGGTGGAAACTTCGCTGCATTTCCTTTCACAGCTGCCCGCGTTCCTGAAAGCAGCTTACGTGGAAGAATGGAAATCCGGCGCACACCGGCGCGTGCATCACGTGGAGGAATTCCTTTTCCAGGTCGTCGGCAATGATAACGTTACCGGCACCGGCGAGCTCGACACGGTCGAAGAT
>DASTSF010000240.1:0-5199 GCA_035760825.1 Bacteroidia bacterium | reverse complement strand
GTTTTTCAGGAAAGTGATATTCGCGATGCAGGTAGCCGTGTCGTTTATGGCGGATGACGAGTCCCCCGCGAAGCAATCACCGAAAGGAATGAAAACAATGAAACAAAACAGGATGATCCGGCGAAAATTTTTCATGATCTGATAACCGGTTGGCCGCGGAAAGTTACGTCCTGTTTTCCCGACTTTCCTTTCAGGGCGACGATTTATGCGTTTTGCCGCAACCACCAGGTGAATTTGGCTTAAATTTAATCTGCCATCCCCGGTTCAACCTCGACAGTCATGTTCAGAAACGTTTTCATCTTATTGCTCCTGGTATGGTCGCCGGCCGGACGTATTGCGGCGCAGTGTACAGCGGCTTTTTCGTTCACGCTGAATTCGGATTCGGCCTCCTTCGTCAACCTGTCGGTTGCGCAGCATGCGCATTATTACTGGAATTTCGGCGACGGATCCACTTCGTATGAAACGGATCCTTCACACCGGTTCCCGGAATCAGGCTCTTATATTGTAACGCTTTACCTGCGCGATACGCTTTCGGGTTGCCATGCTGCCAAAGATTCCCTGCTTACGGTGACGAAAGCAAGCACGGATCCCTGCGAGCCCGGCCTTGCGTATTATTATTTCACCAGCGCTTACTACGACATGCTGTCGGTGAATGATAATTCTTCAAACTGCGGCAATTACCATGAGCTCGTGGATGCCGGTCCCGGAATGAATTTCGGTGCGGGCAATTCGATGTATGTCGATTCGTCCTGGATGCCGGCGAATTTTATCGGGCGGATAAAATACATGACCGATGATTCGATCAACGGTTTTGTAACCAGGCGTTCGTATTTCGCCACGATGCCGTATCATTATTCCAGCGCTGTCAATTACGATTCCTGCAGCGCCAACTTCGAATTTTCGGTGAGCTACCAGCCTTCGGGCGCTTTGCTCACCTTCCATGCCATGGATCCTCACCAGTCCGCCTATGACTTCATGATCCTCGGTATGGGAAATCCTATTCACCTGAATTATGATAACGCATCTTTTCTTATGCCCTATGTGTACCAGTCCGATTACTTCCCCTGGATCATCGGCTCTTATTCTGCCGACAGCAGCGGGTGCCGCGATACTTCCTGGCAGCAGGTGCTGGTGAGGAATATAAATTACGTGCAGCCGCCCACGTGCGCGATTTCTTCTCAGCCTGCAGACCAGGTGGTGATAGAAGGTAACGACGCTTATTTTATCGCTGGCGTGGATACGATGACTGACCGCCAGTGGCAGATGGATGACGGTACGGGTTTCGTGAATCTTACGGATGCGGGTCCGTTCAGCGGTGTTCATTCGGATACGCTCGTTGTTCATAACGCCGGTATGTCAATGAATCACTACCGTTTCCGTTGTACTGTTTTGTCGGGGCTGTGCGACTGCCATACTACGAGCAGCGCTGCGTTACTGACGGTGGAGAACGGAGATATTTCGGTTTTCCCGGTGCCTGCGCATAATTCGCTCAACATCATTTTCACGGATTACCGCTATCCTTCGGATGTCGTTATCTATAACGCAGTTGGTCAGGAAGTGATGGAAACGGAAGTAACGGGACAATCCGCGACGCTGGATATTTCTGCGCTGAGGTCCGGTCTTTACACGGTCAGCGTGACCACCAATGGAACGCGCTATGCGCGGAAGTTCGCGAAGTACTGAAGCGGATATTTTTACACCCGTATCCCCATCACGCACACATCGTCGATCTGCGCCAGCTCGCCTTTCCAGTCTTCGAACGCTTTGTCGAGTATGCTGCGCTGCTCCTCCATGGGTTTTGTGTGAATGTCCAGCAGCAGTTTTTTCAGCATGCTGTACTTGAATTTTTTTCCGTTGGGTCCGCCGAACTGGTCGGCATAACCGTCTGAAAAAAGATAAATGATATCTCCTTTTTCCATCTTCACTTCGTGATTGGTGAACGGCTTCCGGAAATCATATTTGCCGATCGGCTGCTTGTCGGCTTTTATTTCCTCCATCTCGCCGGTTTTCGCACGGAAGATCCAGAGCGGGTTGTTCGCGCCGGAATAGTGCACGATCACGCCCTGGTGGTTCTGCTCCAGCGACACCATCGAAAGGTCCATACCGTCCTTGATCTCGTGGTCCGTCGACTCGAACGTTTCGATCACGAGCTCGTTCAGCTTCTCGAGGATGTCCGAAGGTTTTTTCAGGCTGAATTCACCGACGCAGCGCCCGAGGCTGCTTGCACCCACGATGCTCACGAGCGCACCGGGCACGCCGTGTCCCGTGCAATCCACCACTGCGGCCATTACGTTCGGACCTGATTTGCGCACCCAGTAAAAATCGCCCGACACAATGTCTTTCGGCTTGAACAGCACGAAGCTGTCGCCCAGCGTTTCCGCGATCACTTCCCGTGTCGGGAGGATGGCCTGCTGCAGGCGCAGCGCGTAATTGATCGAATCGAGGATCTCCTTGTTCTGGTGCTCGACGAGCTGCTTCTGCTGGTTGATCTCCTGCGTGCGGTCTTCCACTTTCTTTTCCAGGTTCTGGTTGATCTCACGCAGCTCTTCCACGAGATTTTTGATCGAGATCTGCATCTTGCGGAAGCTGGCGGCCAGCACGCCGATCTCGTCCTTGCGCTTGATGTTTATTTCCTTGTCGAAATTTCCGCGTGCCAGCTCGCGCGCGTCTTCCGTGAGGATCGTCAGGGAGCGCGTGAGACGTTTGGAAAAAATGTAAGACAGGATGCCGAGCAGCACGATCAGGATGCCGAATGCAATGAAGATCTGGCTGCGCAGGAGGTACACCGCGCTGAATGCTTCCGCTTCGTCGAGCTCCGACATGATCACCCAGTGCATGCCTTTTATTTTCAGCGGGCGGAAAGACGAAAGCACAGGCACGCCGCGGTAATCGGGAAATATTTTTTCGCCGGTCTGGCCGGAAAGCGCGGCCTCGGTTCCCCGCGTCCTGACACGCTGCAGGCCGATCGAGCTGTTGAAGTTGCGGATGCGGTTCACCGTCAGCTCCGGCAACCCGATGTCGCGGATCATGCGGAAATAGTTCGTGCTGTCCTCGATGAGAAAACGCGACTGGTTGCGCAGGGTAAAATCATCGCCCACGATGTACGTTTCACCGGTGCGGCCCAGCCCGACCTTCGACCATTCACGCTTGCTCGTCATGATGTCGTTGATGCGGTCGATCGGCATCTGGAAAATGAGCACGCCGATCTTTTCATTTCCGTCGAAGATCGGCGCAGCGATGAATGATGCGGAGGCGTTGTAGGAAGGATGGTACGGCTTGAAATCGACGAGCGTGACGAAATCCCGCGTGGTCGCTTTTTTCGTTGCGCGGTAAGCTTCAGCGATGTTCGTGTTGCTGAACGGACCGGTTTCCAGCGACGTTCCGAAATCGACTTCCTTGAAGCACGTGTACACGATATTTCCCGTTGTGTCGACGAGGAACACATCGTAGTAACCGAACTTCTGCAGGTAATTGCGGAGAATGGGATGGAATTTTTTGTGCGTTTGCGTCCACGAACTTTGATCGCGGGCATCGTCGAGCTTGTATTTGCTTCCCACTTCATAGCTGTTCGATGCAATGTAGAGGTACTGCAGGATGCGCGTGTGGATATCAGTGGACGACTCATCCTCGCGTTTCGCTTTCGTATCGAGGTTCCGGTTGAGGCGGGGAAGATATTGCTTGTCGAAATAGGAATCCAGCTGCGTATTGATCGCCGACATTTTCGCGTCGTTCACGCCGAGGTCTTTATCCACAGAATAAAATCCGCGCTTGAATTCCTTCATGCCCTCGATGATCGTCGGGTCTTCCGCCATCGTCTGCATCTGGTCGGTGATCTGGCGGTAATAATCCTCGATCTGGTTCGCTTTCATTTCGCGCACCGCCTTGAGACGGTTGAACGATTCTTTTTCCAGCGAATTTTTTCCCTTGATGAAAGAGATCACACCGATGACGGCCATGGACGCAAATGCAACCGCGAAAAATCCCAGGGTTAGTTTGAGTCCTATTTTCATAATGAGCGGTGCACGGATGCTGGTGGGATGGGACGAAGGGTCAGTCGGTCTTTACGATCTTTCCGTTCGCGGTCTGTTCGGCCGTTTTTACAGTATAGAAATAAGCGCCGTTCGCCAGCGAAGAGATGTCGATTTCCGTTTTTTCTCCCGGCGCAAGCACTCCTGTTTTTTTCTGCGCGACAATTTTGCCCGAAAGATCCGTGATGATGATCACTCCGTCGCCGGGAAGCCCGGACGCAAAAGTGAACGTCACGTGATCATTCGCAGGAACGGGTGAAACACGGAGCCCGGGAATGGCGCTCAGCTCATTCATGCCGACGAGGTTCACCGCTACCCTGTCGGTGTCGTTGCTGTGATCGACGTCAAGTGTTTTTTGCGTCCATACGTACAGGATGTCGTTCCCGAATCCCGGTGCGACAAGCGGCGTGGAGAACGTAAAGAGAACGGAATCACCCGGGAGTATCGCCGGACCGGTGTAAGGCTGGGAAACAATGTTCGGGTAATTCCCGAGCTTGTAGTTGACGGTGATGAAATAATTATCGGGCGATCCCCCGTAGTTTTTTATCCAGCAGCTGACGTTCGTTCCGCTCCCGGTGATCGCCGCGTTCGGCTGCGGGTTGAAAATGCTCGATACGCCGACATCTTCCGGTGCGCCGGAAAAATAATCCGAGCCGATGAAGAAATCGGAAACCTGGTAATCGCGGTACGTCGACCAGTAACCCTGGATCACTTCATACGAACGGCGTGAGAACGGTGGCGTAACGTCTTCCGCAATCCCCACGCTCGGGTTCGCCATGTCCCACAGGACATAATATCCTCCGCTCGTAAGCACGACGTTGTTCGTCACCGGAACAATGGTCAGCCCGTTGAGGTTGATCGATGTGGCCTGCACAGCTTCGCTGTCGAGCAATGTGCCCGGGCCGCCGGCCGGACCGTCGTCGGCGTATATTTTCGAATAGAACGCAACGCCGGATGACGGAGCGAACGGGATCACAAAATTGGTGTTCAGGATTCGCGCAGGGTACGTTGGCGGAATAAAATACATGCCGACACCGCCGGATCCTCCGCCCCAGGAAATGATGGCGCCTACCTGGTCGGTCTGGTTGCGCGTGTAGGAAAGCCGCACCGACGGTTGTGTCGTATCCACCACGACCACTTCCTGCACGATGGAATCATTCACCGGAATACT
>DASTSF010000239.1:0-6089 GCA_035760825.1 Bacteroidia bacterium | reverse complement strand
CCGTGCATGGCAGCCATGGAGCCCGGCGACACGGCGTATTTCTCGTGGCACTTTGCAGAGATCTTCGCACCGGGCCGTTTCGCCATTGTTGCGCGCGAATATGGCGGAATGTGCGGAAGCGGGGGTGAGCGCGGTGATTATGTTTCCTTTTTCATCATTGCTGCCGACACGTCCGGGTTTTACACGGTATACGATGACGTGCAGGAAACGAGCAGCTATTCCATGGCTTCACCGGCGCTCACAATGCCGGTTTTCCGCCGCTACCGCATCGTGCCCGGCGCAGCTGCGCCATTCCCGCGGCGGCTGAAGATCACGGAAACATTTTTCGAGCTGGGAAAAGGACAGTACGATTTTCCGAAAGAAACCGGGAAAAAGGTGAGCTATGCCGACCTGGAGAGATGAAATGATCCCGGCGAAAAAATAAATTTCACCTGGCCTGAAAGGATAAAACAACAATGCCGGCATTTCCGCCGGCATCGTCGTTAGGGGATCAGTGCGATTTTATTTCCGCACAAATTTCAGCGCCTGTTTTTCTCCGTCCGCGGAACAGACAGAAACAAAATAAACGCCGGCACCGAAGGAAGAAACATCGATGCTGGTTTTGTTACCGGTTGCTGCACCCGTATAAACCACGCGACCCGAAATATCCGTGATGACGAGCGTTGCATTGTTCATGCCCGGTGTTTCCACCGTGAGCTGGTCATCCGCAGGATTCGGGTAAATGCTGATCGCACCGGCAGCGGAATTTTCCTGGATGCCGTCGAGCGAAATGTCGTAATACGTACGGATGTAAACGGTTCCGGTATTTGTTCCGGCCGGCGTACCGTTGTCGGTGGCAGTTCCCGTTACGGTGTAAAGTCCGGGAGGAAGATTGCGGGCATGGAAGACGCACGAATAAGACTGGTAAGTTGCCGAATTCGAAGCTTGCGTATACGTGAGCGCTGACGGAGCTGAAGACGTGATGGAAGTCGAAACCAGCTGCTGGTTCGGTTCCGGCGTCATGAACATCATGTCGAACGCAATGGAATCGATGTTCATGCTGCGCAGCGTGTCGCCGGTGTACACATCGATCGTATCGCAGATCGTGCTGTTCATCACAAGCGGGGGAATGTTCCCGACAAGGCTGGTGTTGAAATAAATTTCCTGGTTGTCGAGCCAGTCGACGCCGTCGGCGGAACCGTACGGACCGTCAAATGTATTTCCGGAAGAATCGTTCTGTGTCACCTGGAAATAATCCACGCCGTTCCCTTTGTTGCATCCGACGGTGGAGGGCGTTCCCCCGAAACCGTTGAGGCCTGACGAAGCATCACCCGTAGTCCACTGCATATCGCCGTAGCAGAAAGCAACGTTGGATCCCGGGGGAAGGATCGTGTCCTGCCCGTCGGTCATGATCAGCTGGAACGTGTTGAGCTTGTCGTTGTGCATGTTGTAATAACCGACATTTTCCCACTTCACGATCATGTGCGTAGGCGTGATCTTGTAATAGACAAGACCGCTTACCGAATCGCGCGTGTCCACGTCCGCCCAGAAAGGCGCGATCATACTGTAGTTCGGATCGGGGAACGGGTTTGCCGTGAACGTGGAATACGGTGTGCCGAAGGAAATGTTCCCGTTGTTATTGATGAAGATCGAGTCATAGTTCGTTCCGTAAAAATTGAATGTGAACGGGAGCTGGATCACGTTGGTGAACCCGTCGTCGTTGCGGTAATCCGGCGGCAGACCACCGGTAAAAGGCACCACGTTGAATGTCGTGTCGAGCGGGATCAGGCAGTTACAGGTGGAGCTTTGCGCCTGCACAGGATTGCTGTGGCGTGCGTTGCTGTTGTCATGCAGCTGGCGGTCAGGTGTGACGAAAATGTAATTCGTCTGCGGGTTCAGCTGCCCCGCGCTTTTCATCTGTTCGTACTGGTCGACGGAAACAGCCTGTTGCGCGGAAATGAGACCGCAGGATGCAAGCGCCGTGCAAAGGAGTAGGGTTTTTTTCATGAAAGAAGTGTTTGTGTTTGCTTAATTAAAGATAAGCCATGGTTTTCTCAAATGCAACAGCCGGGACGCGGGAAACCACTATTTTTACATCAAGGCCCCGTTAACAGGAAATTCAAATGAAAAATTCCGGCGAATACGTTACGCTGAACGTGAAGGACGGAACGGAAATGAGGGCATACGTCGCGCGCCCTTCTTCCGGCGACGGACCTTTTCCCGGCCTCCTCATTTTCCAGGAAGCGTTCGGGGTCAACAGCCATATCCGCGATCTCGCGCATCGTTTTGCAGCAGAAGGTTACGTGTGCATTGCGCCCGAACTTTTTCACCGCACAGCGCCCGGCTTCGAAGGCGATTACAATAATTTTCCCGCTATCGCCCCGCACATGCAGGCGCTGACGGAAGAAGGATTGCTTGCCGATGCCGTAGCCGCTTACGAATGGCTGATCGCGCAAAGTGATGTGCGGACCGGTGCGATCGCCGGTACGGGTTATTGCATGGGCGGACGCATAGCGTTCCTTGCCAACACGGCGTTGCCGCTGAAGGCGGCCGTATCGTATTACGGCGGAAGGATTGTGCCTGACCTTGTGAAAAAAACGGCGCAGCTCCACGCACCCATGCTGTTTTTCTGGGGCGGACTCGATAAGCATATTCCTGCGGAACACGTGCAGGAAGTCGTTGCAGCGCTGAAGAAGGAAGGCCGGCCGCACGTGAGCGTGGAAATTTCCTACGCAGATCATGGCTTCTTCAACGATCAGCGCACGGCTTATCACCCGCAGGCGGCGAAGGAAGCATGGGCGCTCACGCTTGCATTTTTGAAGAACAAACTGGCCTGATTTTCGCTGTAACCGCGTACACATGAAAGCACTTTCATTCCTCTTCATTTTTTTTCTCCCCTGCACGCTCCGTCTTTCTGCGCAAAGCAGGCCGGATTCGCTCAGCCGCGATTCCGTGATCGCGCGAATGGATTACTGCACGTGCGACAGTCTTCTCCCGGTGAAACAAAGCTGGTCGGTGTACGATCAGACGTCGGGGAACGCAACGCCTATCACGGGCTATTACCGTTTCGATCACGTGCAGGGAAAATCCACGGCGAAATGCGGGAAGTTCAAAGACGGCATGCTCAGTTACGGATTCCTTTTTGTCTATGACGAAAACGGGATGCTGATCGAAACGCGGAAATATTACGACAGCAGGTACGTGGGAAGCTGCCATGTGCAGGAGTGACGGTCAGTCGTTTCCGGCCAGGCCAAAATCAGCAAGCACTTTACCGGTTTCCGTGGCATAGATCAATGCCCCGCATGCGATCAGCAATAAAACGAGCACCGCGATGATCCCGTTTGCAGAATGGAAAACGCGGAAGCGGAAGTCAAAACCCGAAAGGGTGAAGAAGAGGATCGCTGCAAGGATCACGAACAAAAACCACAGCGTTCGCCGGAACCATTTCAAGGCACGCGCGTTCTTTCTCCACAGGCCGATCGCCAGTATGAAAAAAAGAAGGGCAAGCAGGTCGACGTGAATAACCGCACTATGCCCGGTTCTTGCGGCAGTTTCGGTCGTCGCGGAAAGAAAAAAAGAAATGAGCGCGAGGAGGCGGGAGGGTTTCATCGTCAGTGCTGTCTTACCATCAGCGCATCCGAAAAAGCTTTCAGCATCATCTTGTTTTCCCCGGGCGCGTTCACTTTTTCCAATGCCGCGGTGGCGTGTGCATACTGGTTCTGCATTTCTTTTTCCGCGAGCTCGCGCACCCCGAGCGTGTTGTAAATATTCTTCACGGCTTCCACCTTCGCCGCCGCTTCGGAAACGGGAACGAGCATCCAGTGCTGGAGTTCTTCCCGCTGGTAACGGTTGGCGAGTTCCATCGCTTTCAGGAGCAGGAAAGTTTTTTTGTTCGACACGATATCGCCGCCGGTAACCTTCCCGAATTTATCTTCATCGCCGAACACATCGAGGATATCGTCCTGCAGCTGGAAAGCAAGGCCGGTATGTTCCCCGAAAGCGCCGAGCAGCTGCGCATCGTTTTCCGCCGCACCGCCGCAGAGCGCACCGATCGACAGGGATGCCCGGAGCAGCACGGCTGTTTTCAGCCTGATCATCTGCATGTATCCCGCGATGGAAACCTGCGGCGCATTTTCAAAATCCATGTCCAGCTGCTGGCCTTCGCACACTTCCGTTGCGGTGCGGGAAAAAATACCGAGCACGCGCGGGAGCACGTCGGGCGGACTCATTGCCACCTGGCGGAACGCTTCCGCGAAAAGCGCATCACCGCTGAGAATAGCGACGTTCGTATTCCATTTCACATGCACGGTTTCCTTCCCGCGCCGCATTACGGCATTGTCCATGATGTCGTCGTGCAGCAGCGTGAAATTGTGGAACAGCTCTATGCCCGTGGCGGCAGGAACAGCGCGTGAAACGTCACGGGAAAAAATGCCGGCGCCGTACAGCACGAGCAGCGGCCGCATGCGCTTGCCTCCGTTCGCGATGAAGTAACGGATGGGATCGTACAGCGAAGCGGGTTGCACAGGCAGCTGCGCTGAAAATTTTTCCAGTGATTCGCTGATGAGCCGGTTGAACGCGGTCGTGTCCACTCAGGAAATGAATTTCGGATCGTTGAGGATCCTGCGTATACCTTCTTCGAGCGGGAGCATGTCGCGGCCGAGCAGCTGCTTCATCTTGGTGACGTCAGGTCTGCGCCGGGTCATGTCGCCTTCTTTCAGTGCGGGACCGTGAATGATCTCAGATCGTGAACCGGTAACGCGGATGATCGTGCGTGCGAGATCGAGAATGGAGATCTCGTTGTCATTCCCGATGTTCACCACTTCATCGACGCATTTGTTCCCGTAAAAAGCGCTGAGGCAGGCGTCGGTGTTGTCGTCGATGTAGCAGAATGTCCGCGACTGGCTGCCGTCGCCGTGAATATACAGCGGCTCGTTCTTCAGCGCGGCGCGGAGGAATTTCGACATGACGAAATCAGAGCTCTGCTGCGGACCATACGTATTGAAAAAGCGGAAGATGGTGTAATGCAGCCCGAATTCCTGGCGGAACGCTTTGAGGAATGCTTCACCGGCATTTTTCACGATCGCATAGGGAAGACGCGAATTCAGCGGCGTGGTTTCTTCGTTCTGCGGAAATTCCACCGGTTCGCCGTACACTTCCGAAGAAGAGGAAAAAAAGATCCGTTTGACGCCGGCCGTCTTGGCAAGGCTCGTGATGTGACGCATGCCGAGAATGTCTTTAAGCACCATGACAGGGTTCTGCAGCGTGCGCTGCACCCCGACGACGGCCGCGTAATGAAAAACGTAATCGATGCGGTTGCTGAGGAAGATCGCTGAAATATCGTTGTGGCTGTTGACGTTCCCGCGGATGAAGCTGATGTTCGGACGCCCGGACGATGTCACCCGTTTTTCATCACCGGTAAGCAGGTTGTCGATCACGATGACGTTGTGCGAAGGATCCGCCGCAAGCTTTTCCGTTATGGCGCTCCCGATGAAACCGGCGCCACCGGTAACCAGGATGTTTTTTTTGTGCGGGGTACTCATCGCGTGGAAAATTACTGTCCTGTAAGATTGAGAAGGTACTGGCCGTACCCGCTTTTCATCAGCGGTGCGGCAAGCGCTTTGAGCTGTGCGGAATCGATGAATTTCATCCGGTACGCCACTTCCTCGATGCACCCGATGCTGTAGCCCTGCCGCTCCTCGATCACCTGCACGAACTGCCCGGCCTGCAGCAGCGAAGTGAATGTTCCCGTGTCGAGCCAGGCGGTTCCCCGCTGGAGAACGCCCACTTTCAGCTTTCCGGCCTCGAGGTATTTTTTATTCACGTCGGTTATTTCGTATTCACCGCGCGCGCTCGGCTCGAGCTTCTTCGCGATCTCCACCACGCTGTTGTCGTAAAAATAAAGTCCCGGCACCGCGAAGCTCGATTTAGGCTGCTTCGGTTTTTCTTCAATGGAAAGGACATCGCCGTTCTTGTCGAACTCAACGACGCCGTAGCGTTCGGGATCGGAAACGTGGTATGCAAACACCACGCCGCCTTCCGGGTCGTTGTTCTGCTGCAGCAGGCCGCTGAGTCCTGCGCCGTAAAAAATATTATCGCCGAGGATAAGCGCC
>DASTSF010000238.1:0-3432 GCA_035760825.1 Bacteroidia bacterium | reverse complement strand
ATGCCTCACTTTCGGCGCGAAAACCTGCCTTTGTTCCTCCGGGTCTTTACGGCAAAGAAAACGGGATGTAAAATTCCGGGCGCATGAAATGAACCTCAACTTGAAAATCACTGTTCAGATGAATTACTTCTCCCGGAATTTCCCCTGTGATCCATTTTTCATCTTCCCGATTGTTGGGAGTGCGGAATTATTTGCGGAATTTTAATGCAAATAACCGCGATGACAACAGAAGCAATTGCAGACGCGCTGAAGCTCACCGCACAGCTGATGGAGCTGCACGGCGAGAACCCGTTTAAAGTGAAAGCGCTTTCGAACGCCGCATTCAGGCTGGACAAAACCAACCTCGATCTCGACGGGAAATCGCCGGAAGAGCTGGAAGCGATCGAAGGCATCGGCAAAGGGATTGCGGGAAAGATCCACGAGCTGCAGCAGACCGGCACCACGAAGGAGCTCGCCGCCCTGCTGGAAAAAACACCGGCCGGCGTGGTGGAAATGCTGAACATAAAAGGGATCGGTCCGAAAAAGATAGCGCTGCTATGGAAAGAGCTGGGCATCGAATCGCCGGGTGAATTGCTGTATGCCTGCAACGAGAACCGCCTTGTCGAGCTGAAAGGTTTCGGTGAAAAAACACAGGCGGCTGTGAAGAAATCGCTGGAATTTTCGCAGGCGAGCAAAGGAAAATTCCATTATGCCGATGTGGAGCACGTGGCGGAAAAGATCGTCGCGCTCCTGAAAAAGCAGCTGCACACCGAACACGTTTCCGTGACGGGAAGCGTGCGCCGGAAAGACATCATCATCGAATCGATAGAGATCGTCGCCGCCGGCGATGAAAAAAAGATCGACCTGGAGAAGGCGGACAACCCGATGCAGATCCCCGTGCATGTACACACCTGCAGCGCCGGTGAATTTTTCGACGTGCTTTTTCAGACGACGGGAAACGCCGCACATTTCAAACTGCTGGAGCATCTTGAAAAAAAACCGAAGCCGCATGCGCATTCGGAAGAAGAAATTTTTACGGAGCTCGGCCTGCAGTTCATCCCTCCCGAGCTGCGCGAAGGCCACGGAGAAATTACGCTGGCGAAGCACCATAAAATTCCGGCGCTCATCACTGAAAAAGACCTGGCCGGCGTGCTGCACAACCACAGCACCTACAGCGACGGCATGAACACGCTGGAAGAAATGGCGCTGCATTGCAAAGAAAACGGTTATGAATATTTCGGCATCTGCGATCACTCGCAATCGGCGTTTTATGCGAACGGGCTGAAAGCCGACCGCGTGGCGCAGCAGCACCGCGAGATCGACGAGCTGAACCGGAAACTTTACCCGTTCCGCATTTTCAAAGGGATCGAGTCGGATATACTCAATGACGGTTCGCTCGATTACCCGAAGGATGTGCTCGCTTCGTTCGATTTTATCGTCGCTTCCGTTCACTCCAACCTGAAAATGGACAAGGAAAAAGCGACGGCGCGTTTGCTGAAAGCGATCGAAAATCCGTACACGCGCATCCTGGGTCACCCGACCGGGCGTCTTTTACTTTCGCGCGAAGGTTACCCGGTCGACCACAAAAAAATAATCGATGCGTGCGCCGCCAATGGCGTGGTGATCGAGCTGAATGCGCACCCGTACCGTCTCGACATCGACTGGAAGTGGATCCCGTACTGTATGGAAAAAGGCGTGCTCATTTCCATCAACCCGGATGCGCATGAAAAGGCCGGCCTCGACATGCACTGGGGTGTGTGTGCTGCGCGAAAAGGAATGCTCACGAAAGAATTCTGCCTGAACGCAAAATCGCTGGAGGAGTTTGAGAAATGGGTGAACGCGCGGCGGGAGATGTGAGTTCTTTTTTTTGCGTGAGGGATGCGGACGGTTAAGTGCGAAGCACCGCAGTGAACACGGAGCCGGAAGCAGCCCGGCCGCGGGGATCCGCGGACACGCCCGGATCACTGCAATAAGCTTTACTTTGAATCGGCGATCTTTCATTTTTTTAATTCCTGATTTTTTTCAAATCGTTTGAATTTTAACCTGTATGCCTCTCCTGAATTCCATCGCGTCGTGGCTCATGGTGAAACGAATGCACCAGATAGAGCTGTTCATGAAATACCCGCACGAAGTGCAGGGAGAATGGTTTACGCGGCTGATCGAAGCGGGGCGGGAAACGGAGTTCGGGAAAAAGTTCCATTTTGAAGAGATCAATACGCCGGAAGAATTTTCCGCGCGCGTTCCGCTGCAGAACTACGATTCGCTGAAGACCTACATAGACCGCCTGCGGCGCGGCGAGCAGCACCTGCTGTGGCCGACGGAAGTGAAATGGTTCGCGAAATCGTCGGGCACGACGAACGACAAAAGCAAATTCATTCCCGTGACCGACGAATCGCTGCGCGACTGCCATTTCCGCGGCGGCAAGGACATGGTTTCCATTTACTGCAGCAACTATCCCGATCACCAGCTGTTCACGGGGAAGAACCTGGCGCTCGGCGGCAGCCACCAGTCGGATCTTTTCGAAGATTATGAATCGTACAACGGCGACGTTTCCGCGATCATCATCCGCAACCTTCCGCTGTGGGCGGAAATGTTCCGTGCGCCGAGCGTGGAGATCGCGCTGATGAGCGAATGGACGGAAAAGCTGGAACGCATTGCGGAATCGACATTAGAGGAAAACGTCGTCAGCCTGGCCGGCGTGCCTTCGTGGATGATCGTGCTGCTGCGGCGCGTGCTACAGAAATCGGGAAAGAAAACGATACGCGAAGTGTGGCCGTCGCTGGAAGTGTATTTCCACGGCGGCGTGAGCTTCGACCCGTACCGCGCGCAGGTGAAAGAGATCATCGGCGGCGACCTGCGGCTGATGGAACTGTACAACGCTTCGGAAGGATTTTTCGGGATACAGGACCAGCGCGATTCATCCGACCTGCTGCTGATGCTCGATTACGGCATCTGGTACGAATTCCTTCCGCAGGAAGAATGGGAAAAAGAAGACAGCGCAGCCGCGATCCCGCTCAGCGAAGTGAAAACGGGAATTCCCTATGCGATGGTGATCTCCACGACGGGCGGACTCTGGCGCTACAACCTCGGCGACACGATCGAGTTCACGTCCGTGCAGCCGTACCGGTTCCACATCACGGGCCGGACAAAATTATTCCTGAACGCGTTCGGCGAAGAAGTGATGATCGGCAACGCAGAAAAAGCGCTGCAGATCGCGTGCGAAAAAACGGGCAGCTCCATCGTTGAGTTTTCCGTGGCGCCTGTTTTCATGGAAGGAAAGGAACGCGGCGCTCACGAATGGGTGATCGAATTTGAAAAAGCGCCGGAAAACAGCGGCTATTTTTCCGAGCTGCTCGACAATGCGCTGAAGTCGCTGAACTCCGACTACGAAGCGAAGCGCTACAACAGCTTCGTGCTGGGTCCGCCGGTGATCACGCCGGTAAGCAGCGGAAC
>DASTSF010000237.1:0-2734 GCA_035760825.1 Bacteroidia bacterium | reverse complement strand
CATCGGGTGTAACGGCGGGATCGGTGAGCGGAATGTTCTTCCCGTATTTTTTACCGAGCTCCGTTTTCAGTCGCCCGCTTTTCGTGTTGAGGTCCTTCAGCTGTTTTGTCGGGCAGAGATCGATCTTGAGCGCATTGTGGTAGATCTTCCAGACGAGCTCGCTGCCGTACATCGCATCGTCGCCCCAGCTCAGCGCGTAATCGTATGGCATCTTATGATACGTCCGGACCGCGTTGCGCAGGTCGTTTGTTTTTTTCGCACTGAGGATCTGGTTGGAATTTTTCAGGCGCATGAGCAGTACGTGCTGGTCTTTTCCACGGCTCACCCATTCGGACAGCGGCGTGGCCCGCAGGCTGTCGCGCATCTCGACCACCATGTACTGGTTGTCTGTCTTCCGGATAAAAACAAGTCCGACCGAATTGTATTTCGATCCGCTGGCCTCTTCCATTTCATCCGACTGATCACTGTTCCACGTCTGGAAAATAATATCGCCTTCCATCACGGGCGGCAGCGCCACCATCTTCACCGTGTCGGTGCTTCTCGGTATATCCTGCGGTGCAATGGGCTTCGTGCTGTTCTCCTGGGCCGTGATGGCCGAGTCGACGTTCTTCTGCTGGTCGGCGGGCTTGCTGTTCTCTCCGCAGGAAACGGCGAGTGCAAGCAGCGGGACGAAAAGGAAATTTTTCTTCATGGTTTGTTTTTTATCAGAGCCATTTTTTTCTGCGGAAATACATCACGAGCGCAGCCGTGATCCCGATCATGATCACCCAGATGATGGGGTACGCGATCTTTGAATGCAGCTCCGGCATGAATTCGAAATTCATTCCGTACACACCGGCGATGAACGTAAGCGGAACGAAGATCGTCGTGATGATCGTCAGCGTTTTCATCACTTCGTTCATGCGGTTGCTGATGCTCGACATGTAGAGGTCCATCATGCCCGAAAGCAGGTCGCGGTACGTTTCAACCGTGTCGATGACGCGGATAATGTGATCATGCACGTCGCGGAGGTAAACCGTTGTCGGTTCGGTGATGAGATCGGATTCGCTCCGCTCGAGGCTGTTGATGAGCTCGCGCATGGGCCAGACGGATTTCCGCAGGTAGACCATTTGCCGTTTCAGGTGATGCAGCTGCTTCAGCGTTTCGGGAACGGCGTTATCGATCACGGATTCTTCCAGCTCCTCGATCTCGTCACCGACTTTTTCGAGCACGGAGAAATAGGAATCGACCACCGCATCGATCATCGCGTAGGCAAGATAATCCGCGCCGGATTTCCGGATCTTTCCTTTTCCCGTGCGCAGGCGCGAGCGGATAATGTCGAACACATCCCCGGCCTCGGCCTCCTGGAAGGAAAGGACCGTGTTGTCGCTCATGAGCAGGATGGACAGCTGTTCGGAAACGAGCGCGTCGTCGTGGAACTGGCGGATGTTCACATCTTCGTAGATCATTTTCATGATCGTGAAAAGGTAATTCTCGAAGTCTTCGAATTTCGGCCGCTGGCTGGTGTGCACAAGATCCTCCATCGTCAGCGGGTGAATGTTGAACAGCTTCCCGATGTGCTCGACGATCTCCACGTTATGCACGCCGTCGACGTTGATCCACTTCACCATGCCGTCCCGCACGTGCGCAAGACATTCCCTGATGTCGAAAAACTCCTGCTCGATGTATTCCTGCTCATTGTATTCGATGAGCGTGATCTTCACCTTTTCGGTACGTTCACGTCCGAGGTACATCAGGGTGCCTGGCGGTACGCCTGATTTCAGGGAAAGGTGCTGCATAAAACGGTCGAGTTTCCCGGGGCGTGCGGGATACGAAAGATAAGAAATCGTTCGCAACGGGAAGCGGTTCTGCTTTCAGTTCTGCTTCTGCAGGAAATACATGGCGGAATCCCGGTTCTGCTCGAGCGTTTTTTCTCCGGGTGCCAGCTCCAGCGCCTTTGTAAAATCGTCGAGCGCGTTTTTATACCGGCCGGCTTCCATCCATTTCAGTCCGCGGTCGTTGTAGAGGAACGGATTGTACGGCTGCTTCTTTATTTCCTGCGTCAACGAGTCAATGACCGGTGAAGCGAGCGCGCGGTCGAGCATCTGCACGAACGAAGGTGAAGCCGGCGCCCCGAGCGATTGCCCTTTGTCGAGATCGTGCTTCGCCAGCTCATACCTGCGCAGCGCGAAAGCAGCAATGCTGCGGTTGATGTAGGTCTGCCCCACGGACGAATCGAGCAGCAGAGAGCGGCTGTCATCGGCGAAAGCGTTTTTATAATCGTGCAGTTCCCCGTAAACGCTGCCGCGGTGGTTGTAATATTCAGCATTCCCGCTGTCGAGCGCGATCGCGCGGTTGTAGCACGACAATGCATCCGTGCACTGGTTCTTCTGCTGGTACATGAACCCGAGCATATCGTGAAAGAACGATGTGGAAGGAGCTTCTTCCGTTCCGGCTTTTGCGTAAACGAATTCATCGTGGTAAACCGGCAGGCGGAAGGATGTCTTCACCACGAAAAACACGATCATGAGCAGCGCGAACCGTTGCGCGGTTTTCCGGTACGCTTCGGGCAGCTTCAGCTGGAGGAGGAAAAGAAACGCGCCCGGCGACGCAGTGTATACGCGGTGTTCATATTGCTCCCCGCTCCCGTTCGTCACACCGTACCATACCGGCAGCGCCAGGACGACGATGAACCAGGCCATTCCGAAAAGCGCGAGACGTTTGCTGCGGAAACCGAATTTCAGGAACAGCACCA
>DASTSF010000236.1:0-3251 GCA_035760825.1 Bacteroidia bacterium | reverse complement strand
TTTTCTTGTCGGCGGAAGCCTGCTGGATGAGAATACGGTCGAAAGCTGCATCCTGCGGATAAAAAAGAAAAGCGATGTCCCGGTGCTCATTTTCCCGGGTCACACCATGCAGCTTTCCGCAGCGGCGGACGGAATTCTGCTGCTGTCGGTTATTTCCGGAAGAAATGCAGAGCTGCTGATCGGGAGACACGTGGCCGGCGCCTCACTCCTGCAGAAGTCGGGTATCGGGATCATTCCCACCGGGTACATTCTCGTCGACGGAGGAGCGCCAACATCGGTCAATTACATGAGCCAGACCTTCCCCGTTCCGCGCGACAAACCCGCCATTGCAGCAATGACCGCGCTTGCCGGTGAGCAGCTCGGGCTCGGGGCGATCTATCTCGAAGCCGGAAGCGGCGCACAGAAACCTGTTCCCTGCGAAATGATCAGCGTGGTACGAAAAACAGTCGGTGTTCCGCTTTTTGTGGGAGGAGGAATAACTTCGCGGAAAGAGATCGATGAACGTTTCGCTGCGGGAGCAGATGTGGTGGTGATCGGGAATCACCTTGAAAAAAATCCCGGGGACCTGCAGCGTTTCGCCGAATAAAAAAACACGCCCCTCATGAAAGTCGTCGTTTTTTCAAATACAAGAACCATGGAAAAGGAAGCGGAGGTCGTGACGTCGCTCTTTGAGCACGGACTCGGTCTCTTTCATCTCCGGAAACTTTCCATGCGGACGAATGAAATGAAAGAATACCTCGAAGCGATCCCTGCCCATTTTCATGAACGCATCGTCCTTCACAGCCACCACACGCTGTCGCTGCAGTACAACGTGGGAGGCATACACCTCACGCGTTACCACCGGCGTAAGAAACTGGTGAACTGGCTTCAGCTGAGGTGGATCCGCCTGCGGCGGCCGGCGATCCATACGTCGCTGACTTTTCACAAGCTGGCGGATGTGTACAGGAACAACGAAAAAGCGGAATACGCTTTTCTCGGCACGATCTATGACAAGATCAGCGGCAAATTCAATTCAGGATACAACCGGCAGAGCATCGAGGCGGCAGTGAAGAGCTCGGTGATCCCTCTCTTTGCGCGCGGCGGCACATCTGCAGACAATATCGCGCTGACGCATGAACTGGGTTTTGCGGGCATGGCTTTTTACAGTGCGATCTGGAAAAACCAGGACCCGGTGAAGGGGTACTGCGATATCGCTGAAAAATGCAGGGCACTGAACATTCCGCTTGAATGAAAGACAGCACCGGCGTTTTATTTTCCGTTTTTTCTTCCATACGTCAAACGGGTTTCCCGGAGCTCATCGCGATCATCACGGCGCTCATCTATGTTGTGCTTGCGGCGCGTGCGAATAAATGGTGCTGGATATTCGGCATCGTCAGCTCCGCCATTTACGTCTGGTTTTTTTTCGTGCTCACGTATTATTACGATGCTTTCCTGAACGTTTATTACGTGGTGATCGGGTTTTACGGATGGTACGCATGGACAAGAAAAAAAGCGGAAACAGAAGAAAGCCTTCCCATTTATTCCGCGGACAAAAGAACACTGCTGCTGCTCATCGCGACAGGAGCCGCTGCAACGCTTCTTCTCGGATGGGGAGGTCCGCGGCTGGCTTCATTTTTTGCGGAAATTTTTCATGCTGATGTTCCTCCGTTCAAACGCCCGTATGTCGACGCGATGCTCACTTCATTTTCCCTGGTCGCCACGTGGATGACGACGCGGAAAATGATCGAGAACTGGATCTTCTGGGTGGTGATCGATGCAGGCTACGTTATCGTTTGCCTGATCTCGGAGCGGCCTTCCACCGCGCTGCTTATGTTCATTTACACGATCATTGCGATCTTTGGCTACTTCAGATGGAAAAAAACAATGCCATCCGGCGCATAGCGATACTGGGTGCGGAAAGCACGGGGAAAACAACGCTCGCACGATCGCTTGCGCTGCGCTTTTCCACGGCGTGGATACCGGAGTATGCGCGAGAATATATGGCAGAACACCCGGGCGCCTATACGACGGACGTGGTTGTTGAAATTGCGCAGAAGCAGCTCGAGGAAGAAAACCGGCTCGTCCGCCAGGCGAATAAGTTTCTTTTTGTCGACACGGAATTCATCATCGCGAAAGTGTGGTGCGAGGATGTGTTCGGTCAGTGCCCCGAATGGATCGCGCAGCAGATCACGGGGCACCGCTACGATCTTTACCTGCTGACGTCGAACGATCTTCCCTGGATCCCCGACCCGGTGCGTGTAAATCCGCAGCGGCGGGATTATTTTTTCAATATCTACAAGAACGAGCTGGAGGCGAACCAGCTTCCGTTCGAGATCGTGACGGGACGTTATGAAGCGAGATTGCTCCACGCGATCAAGATTATCGAGCGTTATTTCGGAAGCGAGGAATAATAAAAGCGCGCGTTATCAAATACTTTTTACTTTTGCTCCGATCCTCAAGGGGTGCCATGCTGCGGCGTGGCTGAGATCATACCCGGCGGAAATTCGTTTCTCCAGAACAATTTCCGCACACCTGATCAAGGTAATACTTGCGTAGGGAAACAGGATCCACAGGATAATGCGAATTGTCCCTTGTCGTATGAAACTGTGGATCGCAACGGACAAATCAAATGAAAAAAACAATTTTGCTGCCCGCACTACTACTTGTGCCGGGCATGATCTTTTCCCAGAACAAGATCTCGGGAAACGTGAAAGATGCATCCACGGGAGAAGCGCTCCCGGGTGTGCTGCTGTACGTCAGCGGAACTTATTCTGCCTGTGCTTCCGATGCGGACGGAAATTTCCAGATCATCAACGTGAAGGGGAATTCGGCGGAGCTGATCGCCATGATGATCGGTTACCAGCGCGATACGGTGCACGTCGATCTTCCGCAGACGCAACCGCTGAACATCCTCCTGAAGCAGGATACCACCGTGCTCGAGGACGTGATCATCCGTTCGACGCGCGTGCTGCACAGTGAACAGGGCGCTTACACCGACATCAAAAAGGAAGAGCTGCACAAAAACGATTTCGGGCAGGACCTTCCGTTCCTGCTCAACCAGCAGCCTTCGGTTGTCACCACGTCCGATGCGGGCGCAGGTGTGGGCTACACGGGCATACGCATCCGCGGTTCCGATGCGACGCGCGTGAATGTCACCATCAACGGCATCCCGCTGAACGACGCCGAATCGCAGGGAACGTACTGGGTTGATCTTCCCGATTTCGTTTCTTCCACCGACAACATTCAGGTGCAGCGCGGTGTGGGAACGTCCA
>DASTSF010000235.1:0-8554 GCA_035760825.1 Bacteroidia bacterium | reverse complement strand
ATAATTTTTCCTGCTCGATGGATTTTTCAAGGCAGGAAATATTCAGCATGCTCATGATCGCCCCGGGTACGCCGTGCCCTGTGCTGTCGCCTGTGACCAGCGCGAAATTCCCGTTGTCCAGTTTTGCCGCCCAGTAGAAATCGCCGCTCACGATGTCTTTCGGCTGGAAGAAAACAAAATGACTGTGAAGATTTTCGTCCAGCAGCGCGTCGCTCGCGAGCAGCGCACGCTGAATGCGCTGCGCGTAATTGATGCTGTCGAGAATATCTTTCTGTTTTTCCTCGATGACTTCTTTTTGTTTCACAACTTCCGCTGTACGCTCCTTCACTGTTTTCTCGAGACGTTCCTTGTCTTTTCGCAGGGCAGCTGTGCGGTAACGAAAAAAACCGGCGACGGAAGAGAGGAGAAGAAGCCCGGCGGAAATTCTGAACCACCACGTTTCCCACCACGGCGGACGTACTTCGAATGAATACGTGAACGGCCGGCTCCAGACGCCACTGCGGTTCATGGCTTTCAGCTCGAACGTGTATGTTCCGGGCGGGAGGTTGCCATAGGGTGCTTCCGTGCGGTCCGTTATCGTGCTCCAGTCGGGATCCATCCCGTCGAGGCGGTACTGGTATTTCACGTGACTGCAATCTTTCAGGTGTACACCGGTGAAGCGGAAGGTGAGGTTGTTATTGTTGTACGGCAGGCTCAGGTGAACGGGCAGTTCATTCCACTGTGTGATACCGTCGAACCGGATGCCTGACAACGCGATGCCGTGCCCGATGATGGTGTCCTTTGCAATCCCGCCTACGGTTTCTTTGCCGGTGGTGTCCATTGTCACGGCGCCCATCTGTTCCCAGCGTACGCGTTCTCCGTAAAGATCAATACCGTTGATGACCAGAACGGGGGCCAGCGTATCGGGCATTTCGCCGGCAGGATCGTAGATCATCAGCAGGTCGGCGCCCCACCAGATCTTTCCCGCGCTATCCTGCATAACGGAATTGCTGATGCATTTCAGTCCGCTGAAACCGTCGTTGTACCCGTAATTGACGAAGAGCACATCTTTCGCCGGATCGAAGCCGGCAGGAAAACGGCCGATCATCTTTCGCCGGTTCGCCGGCAGGCAGCTCAATCCTTCTCTTGTTCCGAACCACAGGTTTCCGTCACGGGCGGGCAGGATGCTCATAACGGCGGGACTGGCGAGGCCGTCTTTCGTTGTGAAATTCATGAACGATTTTCCGTCGTAGCGCGTCAGTCCGCCGGAGGTGCCGAACCACGTAATTCCGTCCTGGTCATGCGCGATGCAATAGATAAAATCAGAAGCGAGCCCGTCTTTTGCCGTGAAATTCGTGAAGGTTTTCCCGTCATAGCGGCTGGCACCGTTCGTTGTGCCGATCCACAGCGATCCGTCGGGATTCCTTTCCAGGGAAATGATGTTGTTGCTGACGAGTCCCTGCTTCTGCGAAAATTTCGTGAATGTTTTCCCGTCGTAACGCAGAAGTCCGCCGCCGAACAGGCCGAACCAGGTTCGTCCGCTGTCATCTTCCGCAATGCTCATAACCGCGTTGAAGCTGAGGCCTTCCTTCGTCGAGAAACCTTTTCCCTGCTGCGGCTGTGTGAAGCGGTGCACGGATGTTCCGTCGTAAAAACAGATACCGGTGGACGTTCCGAACCATGTATTGCCTTTCGCATCTTCGTGTATGACGAAAACGCGGTTGTCGGTGAGCCCGTTCTTTTCGGTGAAGCGCGTGAATGTTTTTCCGTCGTAAAAACAGGCTCCGCTGTCCATCGTCGCCATCCACACGCGTCCTTCCCGGTCGCGGTAAAAATTCCGTACGGTTCGTTCCGGCAATCCTTCTTTTTCGGTAAGTCCCGTGAAAAAATTCCCGTCGAAGTGACAAATGCCGTTCATCGTGGCAATCCATGTGTCGCCGGTTCGGTCCTGCTTCATGCTTCGTGCATAGTTTCCATCCATTCCCTGTTTTTTACCGAACGAGGTAAACGTGCTTCCGTCGAAAATGCTGATCCCGTTTTCCTGCCCGAACCAGATCCTGCCGCTGAAATCCTGCATGACGGACTCTACACGGTTATTTATCAGGCCCTGCTTCTGCGTGTAGCTGCAGAAATTTTTTCCATCGAAACAGCAGGCGCCTGCGGGTGTGCCGAACCATATTTTCCCCGAGCGGTCCTGCAGCAGGCAGAATACAGTGTCGTCCGGAAGGCCGGCAGCCGTGCTGTAGTTGGAGAATGTTTTTCCGTCGTAGCAGCTCACGCCCCGCGTGGTGGCGATCCATATTTTTCCGCGCGCATCCTCCATGATGTCATAGACATGGTTGGCGGCAAGACCGTTTTTCGCAGTGAAAGTGGTGAATGATTTCCCGTCGAAACGGCAGGCTCCGGCGGAAGTGCCGAACCAAGTGTTGCCATGGGTGTCCTGGAAAATGGATCTCACCATGTTGTTCGGAAGCCCTTCTTTTTTCGTGTACGTCGTGAACGATTTTCCGTCGAAACGACAGACCCCGCCGAGCCCGGTTCCGATCCAGATGCTGCTGTCCTTTCCTGCGCAGATGCTGAATACGAAATTGTTCGGCAATCCTTCGGTCATGGAAAAGTTCCGGAACCTTCTTCCATCGTAAAAGGTAACGCCGCCGAAAGTCCCGAACCAGACATTTCCTCCTGCATCCGTGGTGGTGCACATAACGGTATTTTGCGTTTCCGTCTCGAGCGCTTTATAGGTGATGAAGTTTCCGGGATTGTCGTCCCCGCGGGCGGTCATTTCTTCCACTGTTTCCGGCGGACCGGCAGGCGTGATCTTCGGCGTTCCGGCGCGCGCGGTAGCCGGAAGCGGAAACGTATCGGTGCCGGGAATGATCACCTGCGGTTTTCCTGCTGCAACAACCACGGGTTCTCCTGCAGGCATAACGTTCAGACCTGCGGGAACAGCGGCAAGAGTTCCTGCGGGAACAGTTTTCGGCTCACCGGCCGTAACAATAAGCGGGGCAGGAACGGTGTCCGGGTCGATGCGGTGACCCGGGGAAAAGGTGATGGCCGGTTTCCATTCTCCGGTGCGCGCTTCCTTTTTTTCCCCGCACGAAATGAAGAGCAGAAAGGCAAGCGATGGGATGATTCCGCGGATCAGCATACGGTATAGATGTCCCGGGAAAAACGGCTGCTCTCCGGTTGCCGGCCCGGAGCCTGTTGCAACGGGAAATGAAAGCAGGAAAGGGGTTTCATGAATGCAGGTCTGTTTTCAAATATCGGGAATTTGAGGTGTTGCAGGATGGGCGGACCCGTTATAAAAGAAAAGAAGGCGCCCCACAAAAATTGACAAAAATCACCGTATCATTGCGCCGCGCCTCTCCACCCTTCCGGGATGAAAAATCACCGCAACCAGCGAGGACGCCCCCCTTTTTTCCGGCATGTACCACAGGGCCCGCTTCCCTGTTCCGGGCTTTGCTCCAAAATTTAGACATGACTAAAAAAAAGTTATTGCCAGACAAAAAATAAAATATATTTGTTCAAAATTTCCGTATGAAAAAAATCCCCGCGCCTTTTTTTGCTCTCCTCATTTTCTGCGTTTCCGCGGCTTCCGCACAAACCGATTCCACCGAAAAATGGAGCTGGCATTACCAGTTCACCGGCGTCATGCAGGGGCATGCGGCTTTCCATGCGCCGTATGCCGGGCAGAACAGTCTCGACTCAACGGCGGAGCAGGCGTTTTCCGTCACGTCGACGTTTTATTTCGGGCGCCGTTTGTGGACAGGCGGTGAACTTTATTTCAACCCGGAGATCGCCGGCGGAAAAGGCATCAGCAGCGCGCTGGGCATTGCAGGGTTTACCAACGGAGAATGTTTCCGCATCGGGGATCCTTCTCCCGCGCTGTACGTGGCGCGTGTTTTTGTGCGGCAGCAGTTCGGGCTCGGGGACGAGAAAGAATGGCTGGATGCGGGCGCGAACCAGCTCGCAGGATGGGTGCCGGCGAAACGCATCACGCTGACGGTGGGAAAAGTTTCGCTGGCGGATATTTACGACGCAAATTCATACAGCCATGATCCGCGTACGCAATTCATGAACTGGTCGCTGATGAGCAACGGGGCGTGGGATTACGCGGCGAACACGCGCGGCTATACGTGGGCGGGAATGGCCGAATGGCACACGCCGGTTTTTTCCGCACGCTACTGTTTTGCGATGATGCCGAAAGTGGCGAACGGTTCCGTGTTTGATATGAACATCGGCAAAGCGAATGAAGAAGCGATCGAGCTGGAAAAAAGCTGGGGAAAAGACGGCTCAAAGACAACCGTGCGCGTGCTCGGTTTTTATAACATGTCGCATGCGCGCAGCTACCAGGATGCGATATTGCAATACCATCTCGGCAACGACACCACGCTCGACGTGAACACGCAGACGACGTACGGCGGAAAAAAATACGGCTTCGGGATAAATGCGGAAACGCAGCTGTTCAACGGGAAAGCGGGCGTTTTCGTCCGCGGGGGATGGAACGACGGGAAAACCGCGACGTGGGTATTTACCGAGATCGATATGAATTCGCAGGTCGGCATACAGCTCAGCGGTTCGCTGTGGAAACGCAGCGATGATGTTTTCGGTCTCGCTTCTTCGGTCAATGAAATTTCAAAAGACCACCAGGATTTTCTCAATACCGGCGGATATGGTTTTATCATCGGCGACGGGAAGCTGCCGGATTATGCGCCGGAAGTGATACTCGAAACGTATTATTCCGCGCAGATCACGGACAATTTCTGGCTTTCCGCCGATTACCAGCACGTGCAGAATCCTGCCTACAACGCCGACCGGGGTCCCGTGAACGTGTGGGCCGTGCGCGGTCACGTCGCATTCTGAAGGAGAGATACAGCTTCGCCGAAAGTTGTAATATTGGTGTGCCCCGCCCCGTTCCATTTTCTTTCTGCCGATGATCATTATCTACTTTATCCTGCTGCTGCTCTTCGCCGGGATAAATCATTCAGGATAACCGCTGAATACGTCGCTGGATAAAAAACACGCCCACCGGGAAAACGAAGAAGGAAAGCAGGGTCTGCCACAAGGGAGAAGAAGAAATCCCCGACGACTTCTCTTTTTTTACCAGCGAAACGGAAAGCCACACCAGCAGGTAAACCACGAAAAGAGAGACCAGCGCGTGAAGAATGAAAATGGCCGAAAGCGGATCGATCTCTTCGACCGAAGGCATTTTTCCCGTAGCAAGAAATTTATTCACCGACCAGCAGTCCTGCCACGCGCGGAATACAACTCCGCACAGCAGCAGGAAAAGCAGCACGAGCCTGCGCAAAGTTCCCCGGGCCAGCTTCCAGGTCAGCGCCGCGATCCACGCGCAGAAAATCATCGCGAAGACAAATGAGAGCGCAGTTGACGCCAGCTGAAGCTGTGTGTTCTTCCCGGCAAGATCAGCGGCAGCCTGCAGAACTGCACCGGCTGCGAGAGGGAGCACGATAAGCAGCAGCATAACAACCGGGCGCAGGCGGAGAAGAAACATACGGCGAAGGTAGTGAAGTGAAAACGTTTCGCCGGATCATCCCTGCGGAAGCGCAAATTCTCATTCTGAAACGAAGCGGCCGGCGTTTTTACATAGTTGTATCTTCGCCCGGTCACGGAGAATTTCCGCCACCCCGATGAAAACTGTTTTAGGGTACTTCAAAACATATTACAGGGAAGAATTCCGCTGGCCGGTTTTTCTCGCCGTTCTTCTTTTTCTCACCGGCACCACCTGGCTGTTCTACACGCAGAAGCCGGTAGCGGCGCTCATCGGCGGCGGTGCTGCGGGAAGCTTCCGTTTCTTCGGCAACCTTCTCGTCTTCGGCGTGTCGTTCGCGGTCCCGCTGCTGATCTACGCCGCGGCCGGCCTTCACCGCGACAAGCTTCGTTCGCCGGGCTTCCTGCTGATGGCTGCTGTGGCCCTGCTGGTGTTCTGCTTCCGCGTGTTTTTTTACTGGGAACGGCCGATGGCGGAATATTTTTCCGGCGATTCGCATACGTCGTACTGGCAGAACTGCCTCACGAACGTCACATCTGCGTTTTTACTTGTCGTACCTGTATTTGTTTTCTGGCTGTGCACCGACCGGAAGACGCAGCCGTTTTACGGCATAAGCGCCGGGCGTGTGAACTGGAAGCCGTTCGTGATTTTTTTAGCCATCATGCTGCCGCTTATCCTGTTCGCTGCGCACCAGCCCGATTTTCGCGCGCAATATCCCAAGGCGGCCATTTCCCTGAAACGTGGCGGGCTGCCTGCGGACGACATGGGCCACGCGTTGTTTTTCGAAGGCTGCTACGGCCTTGATTTCATCGCGACGGAATTTTTTTTCAGGGGTTTCCTCGTTATCGGCCTGGCGAAATTCCTGGGGCGGAGCGCAATCCTTCCCGCCGCGGTGTTTTACACGTTCATCCATTTCGGCAAGCCGCTGGGTGAAACCATCAGCTCGTTTGCGGGCGGACTTGCGCTGGGCATTATCGCCTATGAAACGAAGTCGGTGAAAAGCGGCCTGATCCTGCATCTCGGTATCGCGTGGATGATCGAAGCGGTGATGCTGATGCACAATGGCGCGGGCCTGTTTTAATTCATTCGCCGCATTATCTTTGCACACTTATGGCAAACCAGTCGGACAACTTCCAGGATATTATTTCCCATTCGAAAGAATACGGGTTCATTTTTCAATCCAGCGAGATCTACGAAAACGGCCTCAGCGCAGTGTACGATTACGGGCAGAACGGCGCGGAGCTGAAAAAGAACATCCGCGAATACTGGTGGAAATCGATGGTGCAGCTGCACGAAAATATCGTGGGCATCGACGCCGCCATCTTCATGCATCCCACCACGTGGAAAGCATCCGGTCACGTGGATGCGTTCAATGATCCGCTGGTTGATAATAAAGATTCAAAAAAACGCTACCGCGCCGATGTGCTCATCGAAGATGCGGTGGCGAAAATGGAAGACAAGATCAATAAGGAAGTCGAGAAAGCAGCGAAACGTTTCGGTGAAAAATTCGACGCGGCGATGTTCCGTTCCACCAATCCCCGCGTGGTCGAATACCAGAAAAAGATCGACGACACCAATGCGCGTTTTAAGGAAGCGATGGTGGGCAGCGACATGGAAGCCATGCGGCAGATCATCGTCGACCTCGAGATTGTTTGTCCCGTTTCGGGCACGCGCAACTGGACCGACGTGCGGCAGTTCAACCTCATGTTCGCCACGCAGCTCGGTTCTGTGGCTGAAGAGGCGAGCACTATTTATTTACGCCCGGAAACAGCGCAGGGCATTTTCGTGAATTTCCTCAATGTGCAGAAAACAGGAAGGATGAAAATTCCGTTCGGCATTGCACAGACGGGAAAAGCATTCCGCAACGAGATTGTCGCCCGCCAATTTATTTTCCGCATGCGCGAGTTCGAGCAGATGGAAATGCAGTTTTTCATCCGCCCCGGAACAGAAGACGAATGGTATGAAAAATGGAAATCCATGCGCATGAACTGGCACCGCGCGCTGGGTTTTCCCGAAGACAAATACCGTTTCCACGACCACGTGAAGCTCGCGCATTATGCGAAAGCGGCGTGCGACATCGAATTTGCATTCCCGTTCGGGTTCAAAGAGCTCGAAGGAATTCACTCGCGCAGCGATTTCGACCTGAAGCAGCACGAACAGTATTCCGGGAAAAAACTCCAGTACTTCGATCCCGAGCTGGGCGAAAGCTATGTGCCGTATGTCATCGAAACGTCCATCGGCCTCGACCGCATGTTCCTCGCAACGTTGTCGCAGTCGTACAAAGAAGAAAAGCTGGAAGACGGCAGCGAACGCGTTGTGCTGAACCTTCCGCCGTTCCTCGCGCCGGTGAAAGCGGCTGTGCTGCCACTGGTGAACAAAGACGGTCTTCCTGAAAAAGCGCAGGAGATCATGGATGCGCTGAAGTTCGATCACAACGTTTCCTCGGAAGAAAAAGACTCCATCGGCAAACGTTACCGCCGCCAGGATGCGATCGGTACGCCGTATTGCATCACCGTCGATCACCAGACGCTGGAAGACAATACCGTTACGATCCGCGAGCGCGACAGCATGAAGCAGGAACGCGTCGCCATCGAAAAAGTCCCCGCCATTATTGACGAGCGCGTGAATGTGAAAAGCGTGCTGCGGAAATTGTAAAGGAGCGCTTTATCCCGGAGAATTTACCTGTGCCTTTCTGAAAAGGTAATTATCACCGCCTGTCACACGATCCGGCGGCCGGTCTTTTTTATTCCTGTTTTTTCCATCCGGTGTCTTCCGCGGAGGAAAATATGCTGCGGAAGAAAATAGAAAATACTAATGCGTGGAAGGCGGCATGAAAAAGGATGAGGTGCGGCACATTTGCTTTCCGCGTCTCCGTGATTAATTCTTCCCGGCATCTCCGCGACAAAAAAATAGCCGCGCAGTTTGTGTTTTCACGCTCCCCGCTCCCGTGAGCGGATTCCTTCGCGTCTCTGCACTCCCGCGGTTTTCTTTCCCGTGTTACCACCTCCGGGAACAGTTCACCGGGAACCGAAGCTGCATTTTTTCTTATCATTGAGAATTCAAAAC
>DASTSF010000234.1:0-2651 GCA_035760825.1 Bacteroidia bacterium | reverse complement strand
CTATTCTTCAGCGCAAAACAGCGGATGGAGATCAGCAGCCTGAATTTCCAGCTGGGTGAAGAGAACCGGCTCATCGCACAGGAACAAAAAACGCTCGGACTTTCGCAATCGCTGATGGATGGAGACAAGGCACTTCTCGACCAGGGGCAGGCTTCCGTCACGGATTTTATACTGGCGGTGAAGAACAATATCGACCTTCATCACCAGCTGAACATTTCGCAGGTAAGAAAGCTGGAGATCATCAATGAACTGAATTACTGGAACTGGTAAAATGAAAAAATATTTCCCTCCCGTTCTCTTTTTCCTTGCCGTCATTTTTTTCGCGGCGGGTTGCAGCGCGCCTGCGGCTGACGAGGAAGAAGACAGCGCAGCGAATGTCGTCACGCCGGTAAACGTCACGCACGTTCTGTCAGGCCCGATCTCGTCGATCACCGAGCTCAGCGCAGTGACGATGTTCCAGAAAAAAATATCCGTGCGGGCGCCGGTTTCCGGTTACATCAGCGAAGTCGACGTGAATCCCGGCAGCACCGTGCGCGAAGGGCAGGCTCTTTTCAGCGTTAAAACGAAAGAAGCTTCCGCGCTCGACCGCCAGCACGTGCACGATTCGCTGCTCGGTTTTCCTGGCGATATTTCCATCGCCGCACAGAAGGCGGGAACCATCACGTCGCTTTCACACCAGAAAGGCGATTTCGTGCAGGAAGGCGACGAGCTGGCCGTGATCTCGGATGCATCCAGCCTCGTGTTCCTGCTGCAGGTTCCGTTCGAGATGCGGACATTCATAAAGACGGGGATGGACTGCTCGATCGTTTTGCCCGGCGGACAAGAACTCCCGGGAAAAATAACCGGCTCGCTTCCGGAAGTGGACGCAGCATCGCAGACACAGCAGTTCATTGTCAAAGCCAATTCCACGCAACCCATTCCTGAAAATCTTGTCGCCCGGGTGCGCATCGTGAAAAGCACGAAGCAGAATGCGACGATCATTCCCAAAACTGCGGTGCTGACGGATGAAACGCAATCGGAATTCTGGGTGATGAAGCTGATCAGCGACAGCGTGGCCGTAAAAACAATCATCACAAAAGGCATCGAAAACCGCGACACAGTGGAAATTCTTTCGCCAGCATTCACAAAGGATGATCTTCTCGTGACAGAAGGGAATTACGGTCTTCCCGATACGGCAAAAGTCAGCGTCCGCAACCGGTAAAATGGAAAACCTGTATACGCGACATAAGATCTCTATCTCGTTCGTGCTGGGCGTTATTCTCCTCGCAGGCATCTTCGCATACACGCGGATACAAACGTCGCTTTTTCCCGAGATCACGTTCCCGAAGATCAAGATCATCGCGGACAACGGGCAGGAGCCGGTGGAGAAAATGATGATCACCGTGACGAAGCCGCTGGAAAATGCCGTGAAGCAGGTGCCCGGGCTGAACATGATCCAGAGCAGCACGAGCCGCGGCAGCTGCGAGATCTCCGCCTATTTCAACTGGAACGCCGACATCAATCTCTGCCAGCAGCAGATGGAATCGCGCATCTCCGACATCCGCAGCACACTTCCGCCGGGCCTGGATTTCACCGTCGAAAAAATGAATCCCGCTGTGCTGGCCGTGATGGGTTATACGATCGAAGCGCCGGGAAAAACCCCTATCGAGCAGAAACTGATCGCCACGAACATCGTCAAGCCGTTCCTTTCGCAGGTGGACGGCGTGTCTTCCATCCGCGTTCTCGGCGGAAAGAACAAAGAGTACCGTGCAGAACTGAACCCGCAGATGATGTCGTCGCTTTCCGTTACGCCGGAAGATGTGAAAAATGCTTTCGATCATACTGCTTTCATACAATCGAACGGCTATTCATACGATTACAACCGTCTTTACCTCAACCTTACGGATGCGGGTATCTACAGCAAGACCGATCTCGGGAATGTCGTCATCCGGAACGACGGGAAACGCGTGATCCTGCTGAAAGACATCGCTGCCATCGACATCGCGGAACAGGTGGAATACACGCGTGTGAACGCGAACGGGCATGAAGCGGTCCTCGTCAATGTGTTCAAGCAGCCGGATGCGAACCTGCTGCAGGTTTCCGGTGACATCGAAAAAAAAGTAACCGAGCTTAATAAAATACTTCCGCCCGGCGTTTCGCTGAAACCGTATTACGTGCAGGCGCATTTCGTGGATGATTCCATCCGCAGCGTGGAAGATTCGCTCTGGATCGGCCTGCTGCTTGCGCTGATCGTTTCCGTGATCTTCCTGCGTTCTTTCCGGGCGAGCCTTGTTGTTCTCATCACCATTCCCGTTACGCTCGCGCTCACGCTCATCATCCTGTTCGCACTGCATTACACGTTCAACATCATGACGCTTGGCGCCATCGCGGCCGCCACCGGTCTCATCATCGACGATGCCATTGTCGTGATCGAACAGATCCACCGTGCAAAAGAAGAATCACCGGTGAATAATGTTTCATCGCTCATTTCCGGCTCGGTGAAATACCTCTTCCCCGCCATGATCGGTTCTTCCCTGAGCACGATTGTCATCTTCGTTCCGTTCGCGCTGATGGGCGGTGTGGCCGGCGCTTATTTTCATGTGCTGACGAACACGATGATCATCACGCTGACAAGTTCTTTCTTCGTCACGTGGATCGGACTTCCCGTGATC
>DASTSF010000233.1:0-3625 GCA_035760825.1 Bacteroidia bacterium | reverse complement strand
AAGCCGAACCAGCGCGGACTCTACGAACATTTCAGCGAAGTGGCGCAGGCTTCTCCCCTGCCCGTGATCCTGTACAACGTTCCGGGACGCACGTCGATGAACATGACGGCGGAAACGACGCTGAAGCTGGCGCATGATTTTCCGCGCATCGCTGCGATCAAGGAAGCGTCAGGAAATTTCGAGCAGATCATGGCGATCATCCGGGACCGCCCGAAAAATTTCAAAGTCATTTCCGGCGACGATCTTATCACGCTCCCGCTCATTGCTGCCGGTGCGGACGGCGTCATCTCGGTCGTGGCGAATGCATTCCCGAAAGAATTTTCAGAAATGGTGCGGCTGTCACTGGCCGGTGATTATGAAAAAGCAGGAAAGCTTCATTACAAGCTCATGCGCGTGACGCAGCTTTTCTTCGCCGATGGAAATCCCGGCGGCGTGAAGGTGGCGCTGGAAGCGCAGAAGCTTTGCAAAGCATTTGTTCGCCTGCCCTTGTTCGCTGTGAACGATGAAGTGAGGAGCGGGATACTGCGCGAGGTGAAGAAGATCAGGTAGGAATTCTTTTTTCCTGCGACAAAGCGTACAAAGTTTTTTTACAAAACACTTCGTGTTCCTCGCGTTTTAACGGGAAACTTTTTCCAACCGCAAAACGCTAATCCCCCGTCGGAATGATGCCGCTTGTTTCCACCATAAGCATCACCGTTTTCTTCGGCGCGCGCGGGCGATGCATGACGCCTTTGGGAATGGTTACACCCTGGCCGGGATTCAGCTCGATCGTATCGCCTTCGATCTCGATCAGCAGCTGTCCATCCACCACGTAAAAGAATTCATCGTCGTTATCGTGCTTGTGCCAGTGGTAATCGCCTTCCACGATCCCGAGACGGACCACGCTGTCGTTCACCTGCGTGAGCGTCTGGTTGAACCATTTGTGCCTGTTCTCTTTCACCATTTCCGGAACGTCGATGCGTTCGAGGTGCTTGTATTTAACGTCGAGCTTCGTAACGTAATTAAATAAGTTTTCCATGGCGTGTGTGTTTTATGAAATGTAAAAGCAAAATCCCGAAAAGTAATTTACAACAATTCCGCACATTCAGAACGATCCTGTCCTGCCTTTTCTGAACTTATTTCCTCTTTTCCTTTCTTTCAGCAATACAAGCCACCCGGCCGAAACAAGTTGCATTCGTTTGCAAACGCTTATATCCGGATAGATCCGTTTATCAACCGGGTCCGGGAAAAACAGGCTCACATCTTTGCACCGTCGTTCTTTCAAAGTGGCCACGAAAAGCGGCATCAATATGCAAGCGAAGTACAATTCATTTTTTGTTTCACTCTTAATTTTATTTTTTATGACCATTCAACGTAACCAGGTGCAGCTCATCGGAAATCTCGGCATGAACCCGGAAGTCAAATCCACCACGACAGGAAAAAAAGTAGCGCGTTTCACCCTCGCCAACGTCAGCTACAAAGGCAAAGGCGATGAAAAATCCACCGGCGTGAACTGGTTCCACCTTGTCGCCTGGGAAAAGCAGGCGGATATCGTCGAGCAATACCTCTACAAAGGCCGCCGCGTCGGTGTGAGCGGACGCCTCGTCACCCGTACATGGGAAGACCGCGACGGAAAGAAACATTCGCTTACGGAGATCGTCGTGAATGACATCGTAATGATGGACGAGCCGAAAGCGGAAACGCAGGCTGCGTGACCGTTACGATCTGGCGGCCGAAAGGATCACTCTGCAAAGGGTGGTCCTTTTTTTTATCCGCACCGGGGCATGCGATCTTTGCATGAACATAGCCCGGCGGGTGAACGAACCGGGACGCACCTGCAGCAATGGGTGGAATCCTTACTTTTGAAAAAAATCCAACCCATGAACAGGAATACACGCAGGCTTTTCATTGTTCCGGTCGCCGTTCTTCTTCTGGTCGCCTGCAACCTTTTTCACAAGACGCAGAAATCGGAAGCGGATTATGTATCGCAGGGATACGTGAAAGCCATGGTGACCGAGATCGATCTCGACGGCTGCAAATGGATGATCCGCCTCGACAGCACGGGTAAAAATCTCGAACCCGACGAGCTTCTTCCGCAATTCCAGAAAGACAGCCTTCAGATCTGGCTCAAATACAAAGCCGACGACCGCATGAGCGTGTGCATGGCGGGACAGACGATCAATGTGCTCGACATCCAGCTGCGGAAATAACTTCTGAAAATTCAGCACTATAATTTCCCCGTGCTATTTTTGCGCGCATATTTCCTTTAAACCGAACCGAACGAATGAAGCGCGATCCGAAATCACTTCGTATTGTTTTTATGGGAACACCGGGTTTCGCGGTGGGACCGCTGGAAATGCTGGTGAAGGAAGGCTACACGGTCGCCGGTGTGGTCACTGTTCCGGACAAGCCGGCGGGACGCGGAAAGCAGCTGAACGAAAGCGACGTGAAAAAATTTGCGCTTGCGAACGGACTGAAGATCCTCCAGCCGGAAAAACTGAAAGCGCCTGAATTTATCGAAGAGCTGAAAGCGCTGCAGCCCGATCTGCAGGTCGTGGTGGCGTTCCGCATGCTGCCGGAAATCGTCTGGTCGCTGCCGCCGCTGGGAACATTCAACCTTCACGCTTCCCTCCTGCCCGCTTATCGCGGTGCAGCACCGATCAACCGCGCGATCATGAACGGCGAAACAAAAACCGGTGTCACTACATTTTTTCTGCAGCAGGAGATTGACACGGGCAGCATCGTTTTCAGGGAAGAGCTCTCCATCGGCGAAAATGAAACGGCAGGTGAGCTTCACGACCGGCTGATGATCGCTGGAACCGCACTGGTCAAAAAAACAATCGACGCGATCGCCGAAGGAGATTGTCCGCGCATTCCGCAATCTTCATTGGTAAAAACAGGCGAAACGCTTCCCGAAGCGCCGAAAATTTTCCGCGACGATTGCCGCATCAGCTGGAGCTCCGATGCAAAAAAAGTGCACGATCACATCCGCGGACTTTCACCTTTTCCCACCGCGTGGACCATCCTGAAAAAAGAGAACGGCGAGGAAATCCCGTTGAAGATATTCCGCTCAGAATATTTTTCCGGCGGCACACAACAACAACCGGGAGAAATCCGGAACGGGCTGGAAGTTGCCTGCGGAAAAGGTTTTGTCCGCGTACTCGAATTGCAGGCGCCGGGAAGAAAAAAACTTCCGGCCCAGGAATTTCTCCGTGGTTTTCCTCTCGGGAACAACGACCGCATGATCTGAATGCGTGCATGATCGCACGCCGCTTCGCGAGGGAATTCATTGACATTTGTCAGTTTAATTTTCGTGAAACGCTCTGCCACAGGGCGTTCTACGACATCGATACGCTGAAACCCTTTGCTGCAGCGGGTTTCAGGGGCACTTATTAACATAAAAATGCAGTTTTGAACAATGCACACATTTTAACGGGAGAAATTTTTGCTTCATAGTTCAATGCGACTACATTTGTTCATCATCAAACTCATTCATTGTTAAACATAAAACCAACGCAAAATGAACAAAGCAGAACTTATCGAAGCAATCGCCAACGGCTCTAAGCTCTCCAAAGCGGATGCAGGTCGCGCGCTCGACTCCACGATCGAAAGCATCAGCAAAGCGCTCAAAAAAGGCGATAAAGTC
>DASTSF010000232.1:0-2388 GCA_035760825.1 Bacteroidia bacterium | reverse complement strand
GGGCGTCCATCGATCTTTCCGATCAACCGGACGGAATTTATCTCGTGCGCGTGACGGGACAAACGTGCAGCGCGGATAAAAAGATCATACTGGCGAGGTAAGACCAGGTTTGTTTTTGCTTTCCGTTTGCGTCCTGCGTCTTCGCAGTTTTCAGGAGGAAGATATGCCTGCGCGTGCATGGCAACATCGCCCGGCTGACGGGCTTGCGGGGCACGGAAGTTTTTCGGGCCCCAATAAAGCCTACCTTTGCAGCTTAATAACAACACCTTAATGGCAAATTTCACAGAGCTCGGACTTCGCGAAGAGCTCGTTTCAGCAGTTAACGATCTCGGTTTTACACAACCCACGCCCATACAGGAGCAGGCGATCCCGCTTCTTATTACGACGCCCGCCGATCTCGTCGGCCTTGCGCGCACGGGCACGGGAAAAACAGCCGCGTTCGGACTACCGCTGCTGAACTTCATCGACGTCAATGCAAAAATTCCGCAGGCGCTTGTCCTGTGTCCCACGCGTGAGCTGTGCATGCAGATCAGCGAAGACCTGAAAAGTTTCGCGAAGCACATGCGCGGCGTTTATATCCTTCCCGTTTACGGAGGTTCCAGCATTTCCATGCAGATCAAGGACCTCAAACGCGGCGTGCAGGTGGTCGTCGGGACCCCGGGCCGTCTCATCGACCTGATCGAACGCGGTGCGCTCAAGCTGGGCGAAGTGCAGACTGTCGTGCTCGACGAAGCCGACGAAATGCTCAACATGGGTTTCCGTGACGACATAGACACCATTCTTGCGGAAACACCTGCGGAGAAAAAAACCTGGCTGTTTTCCGCCACGATGCCGGAAGGCGTTGCGCGCATCGCACGCAAATACATGCATGATCCGGTGAACGTGAGCGTGAAAGGCGCGCACGAAACGGACGGGCAGATCGATCATATTTATTGTGTCGTCAACGCGCGTGAGCGTTACCAGTCGCTGCGCCGCGTCATCGATGCGCACCCGGATATTTACGGCATCGTGTTCTGCCGCACGAAAGCGGAAACGCAGGAAGTGGCAGACCATCTCATCCGCGACGGCTATACGGCCGACGCATTGCACGGCGATCTTTCCCAGGCGCAGCGCGATTTCGTGATGAAACGTTTCCGCCACCGCACCATACGCATGCTCGTTGCGACCGACGTCGCCGCACGCGGCATCGATGTGGACGACATCACGCACGTGCTGCATTACCAGCTTCCCGACGAACCGGAAAGTTATACGCACCGCAGCGGGCGGACCGGCCGCGCGGGCAAAAGCGGCGTTTCCATCCTGTTTATTCATGCACGCGAGATGGGACGGCTTCGCGAAACGGAACGCCGGATCAACAAAAAGTTCGCCTACATGCCGGTACCTTCCGGCGTCGACGTGCTGAAGAACCAGGTGCTTTCTTTCGCCAACCGCATCCGTGAAGGAGCGGACGTCAGTGTGCCGCACGAATATCTTTCGCTTTTCAACCAGGCGCTCGGTGAAATGGATACCGACGCGTTGCTGCAGAAGATCATTTCCTTTTCGCTGAAAGATCTTTTTTCCAAATACGAGAACGCGCCCGATCTCAATGCGGCTGTGCGTCCCGACAAGCCGGAAAAATTCACGCGGCACGAAGAACGTCCCACCGGCGAGGTGCGCACGTTCTTTTTCAGTCTCGGAAGAATGGACAACGTCGATCCCGGCGTGCTGCTGCGCATCTGCTGCGACCGCATGAACGTTTCGAAGCGGGCGATCGGCCGCATCGACCTCAAGCATAATTTTTCCTTCATCCAGACCATCGGTCTTCCTTCCGCAAAAGTGCTGGACGCGTTCAAAAATTTTTCTTACCAGGGACGGAAAGTCCGCGTGAACGAAGCGGAGAACGGGGAAGGCGAACGCCGCGGCGGTGAAAGTTCCGGGTGGGGCGAAAAACGCGGGCGAAAAGATTACGGCGAACGTTCATTCCCCGTCAAGAAAGAGTTCCGCGGGAAAGAAAAAAGCAGCTTCACAAAACAGAAAAGCGATTTCGCTCCGAAAAAATTCCACGACGACACGAAGAAAAATCACGATGCCGACAGCTGGCAGTCGCTGATGAAGAGCGAGGAAGGGAGCGACCGGAAGAAAAAATTCAAGAAGAAATAGATACCGGTTCCCCGCAATTCCTTCGCTACATTCCCATCTTGAAAAGGTTGATCCTTTGCTGTTCCGGCGTTATCACCGTGATGCTGGCAGGACTCTGTTCCGAATAATTTTCCAGGCCGTCTTTTTTCAGCTGGTCAATTTTTTCTTTCATGTCCGCGGCGAAAAAGGTGATTGTGGGATGAGAAAAATGTGTCGTTTGATGAAGACCGAGTACAGCGAGCCCGTCCGAAAGGATTGCCCAGGGATAAG
>DASTSF010000231.1:0-16599 GCA_035760825.1 Bacteroidia bacterium | reverse complement strand
GGCTTACCGGCTGCAGAAACAGGGAACCGGTAACGGGAAGCTGCAAACTCCTTTACGGGATGTTCATGAATTTATGCGTCTGCAACGAAACGTTCCATTGCGGGTGCTTCATTACATAATCAACGATCAGCGGCATCATTTGTTTCGCGCGGCTCCATTCCGGCTGAAGAAAAAGCAGGCAGCCGCTGTTCACGTTCAGCGCATTTTCTTCCGCCCAGCGGAAATCGTCGTTATTGTAAATGATAACCTTCAATTCGTGTGCCTTTTTGAAGTTTTCCTTCAGTGGCGGGCTTGTTTTTTTCGGTGACAGGCAGATCCAGTCCCATTCCCCGGTAAGCGGGTAGGCGCCGGAGGTTTCGATGAACGTCTGCAGTCCGTTCTTTTTTGCTCCTGACGTAAGACGGGACAGGTTGAACGCAGAAGGTTCGCCGCCCGTCACGACAATGGCTTTGGACGGGAATGACGAAGCGTTCCGGATAATGGAATCCGTTTCCGTGAGCGGGTGCAGGTTCGCGTCCCAGCTTTCCTTCACATCGCACCAGTGACAGCCGACATCGCAGCCGCCGAGGCGGATGAAATAGGCCGCTTTCCCCGAATGAAACCCTTCGCCCTGGATCGTGTAGAATTCTTCCATGAGCGGCAGGAGCGCTCCTGCATCCAGCTTTTCCTGCTGCGCGGAACTGGTGGTGGAAGGGAGGACGTTGCCGGTGAATTTCATTGGAGACACAAAGGTAAAGACAAAGCACGGGGAAATTCCGGTCTGTGAACATTTTAGCGGTGCTTCATTTGGGAAGTCTTTTTCAGCTAAATTGGAAATCAAATTCCGTTATGACACCCCGGGTTTTACCCCTGCTTTTCCTTCTCGCGTTTCCCATTCTTGTTTCCGCACAGGACCAGGAAACAATAGACAGCCTGACGCACGTTGCGAAAAAAAATCCGCCGGACACTTCTTCCGTCCGGGCATACCTGGAGCTTTCGGACGCAACACTCAATTCCGATTATGATAAAAGCATGAGTTATGCGCAGAGCGGGCTGGCCATTGCCCGCCTGCTGAAAGATGATTCCTGGTCGGGCCGGTGCTATTACCAGATGGGAACAGCCTGTTTTTCTTACGGACTTTCCATGGAAGCCGTAGACCATTTTACAGATGCGGTTGCCGTTCTTGAAAAAAAGGACAGCGCCGGCTACTGGGTGGCGAAAAGCATGAATGGAATGGGTAATGCGCAGCGGCGGCTCGGGCGGCTGAAAGAGGCGACGGACAGCTACCTTGAAGCAAAAAGAATTTTCGAGAAGATCGGCGACAGGAAGGGCGTTGCGGGAACGTACAATAATCTCGGGATCATTCTCATGGCGGAAGGCCAGCAGGAAAATGCGCTGGACTATTTCAAGATCGCGCGGCAGATGAATATCGAGATCAATAACCAGTCCTGGCTGGCGAAAAATCTCTCGAACATGGGGACCGCTTTTTTTAATCTCCAGGAATACGATTCTGCGGAAGTGTATTTCAGGCAGGCGTTCGGGATTTACCTCGCTGTCGGTGACATGAACGGATGGGCGACCGACCTCATCAACCTCGGGAATGTTTATACGCTGAAGAAGGAGTATGCAAAAGCGAAGGAACAGTTCGACCTCGCGCTGGACTATGACCGCAGGAACGGCCGTGAAGCGGACATGGCATTCGCCCTGCTGAATATGGGCGGACTTTACACAGAAACCGGAGATTACCGGACGGCGGAAAAATACCTTGATTCGAGCATGGTCATCAGCACGAAATACAACGACCTGCAGACGCTCATCGAAGTATACAAAGGCTATACGGTGATGTATGAAAAGTCGGGTGACTTTAAGAATGCCTACAAATATTATTCGCTGTATGCGACGAAGAAAGATTCCATCAGCAGCTCGGACATGAAGAACCAGATGGACCAGATGGAGGAATCGCTGCGGGAAGAAAAGCTCAGGGAGCAGAATGCGTCGCTTGAACAGTCAAAAATGCTGCAGGATGTCCAGCTCAACCGCTCGCATATCATCAGCTACACGGCTTTCGGCGGGATAGCTCTCGTGCTGCTGCTTGCTTTCGCGCTGTTCAAACGCTACCAGCTTAAGAAGAAAGCCAACGACCTGCTGAAAGAACGTAACCGGGAAATCCAGTCGCAGAAAACGATCATCGAAGAGAAGAACCGGGACATCTCCGACAGCATCAACTACGCAAAAAAAATACAGGACACCGTTCTGCCGGATATATCCGCCTTTCATTCCGCGCTGGGGGAGTCGTTTGTTTATTACCGCCCGCGGAATGTGGTGAGCGGCGATTTCTACTGGTTCCACAAGGCGGGCAACAAAACATTCGTCGCAGTCGCCGATTGCACGGGCCACGGTGTTCCGGGCGCGTTCATGAGCATGATCGGCATTGACAAGATGAACCAGGCCGTGCTTGAACCCGGTACGCTGGACCCGTCCGTCATCCTGACAACCGTAAACCGCCAGCTGAAAACAGTCCTCAAGCAGGACGATCTGTCGGGAGGAATGCGCGACGGCATGGATGTGGCGCTGATCTCCATCGACCGTGGAAAAATGACGCTCGAATTTTCCGGTGCCAACCGGCCGGTGTGGATCACCCGGGAAGGAAGCCTGATCGAGCTCGATCCACTGAAAGTTTCCGTCGGCGGACATACGCCTGCCTCGCAGGAATTTCCGTTGCAGGAATTCGCCCTGCAGAAGAACGATTGCATTTATCTTTTTTCGGACGGCTATGCAGATCAGTTCGGCGGACCGAAAGAGAAGAAAATGATGACCAGGAATTTCAGGCAGGTGCTTCTTTCGTTTTCAAACGAGCCGATGGAGACACAAAAAAAGATCCTCTCGGAAAAATTCGACGCGTGGAAAGGCAGCCTCGAGCAGGTGGATGATGTGTGCGTCGCCGGGATCCGCGTGTAGTGATGTGCGCCGGCGGGAGATCATTTGCCGTTCAGCTTCCGAGCGCATCCAATGCGATCCACGCCAGCAATCCCATTCCTGTTTCCAGTGCGTTCTCGTCGATGTCGAACGTGGGTGTGTGAACGCCGGAAGTGTACTTTCCGTCGCGTGATGCGGTGCCGAGCCTGTAGAAGCACGCGGGTATCCGCTGCGAATAAAAAGCAAAATCTTCCGCGGTCATCCGTTGCTCCAGCTGCACGACGTTCTCTTTGCCGAGAAAATCTTCCGCCGCCCGTTTCGCTTTTTCCGTGAGCGTTTCTTCATTCACGAGGAACGGGTAGCCGTGCTCCACGCGAAGTTCCGCATCACCGCCCAGCTCATTCGCGGTTTTTTTTGCGGTTTCGGCAATGAGCGCATGCGCTTTTTTCCGCCACGCTTCGTTCATCGTGCGGAATGTGCCTTCGATGGTTACTGTCTCAGGGATAACGTTCGTGGCGCCTTTCCCTTCGATCTTTCCGAAAGCGAGAACGGTAGGGAATTCCTTCGCGTCTTTTTCTTTCGTCGCTTCATTCATGAATTGCGCCTGCAGTTTCAGCAGGACGGAAGAAGCGATGAGCAGCGGGTTGATGTACTCCTGCGGCATCGCGGCGTGACCACCTTTCCCTTTGATGGCCAGGTAAAGTTCGTCCGTCGACGCCATGTACATGCCGCTGCGGAAACCGGCTTTCCCCGCAGGCAGCGAAGGAAAAACATGCTGCGCGAATATTTCCGAAGGAGCCGGGTTTTCCAGCACGCCATCCGCGATCATGAGCGATGCGCCGCCCGGCGTTTTTTCTTCACCGGGCTGAAAGATCAGCTTCACGGTTCCTTCGAAACGGTCGCGGAGCGAACGGAGAATTTTTGCAGCGCCCAGCAGCGAAGCGGTATGCACATCGTGCCCGCAGGCATGCATGACGCCGGCGTTCACGGAACAGTAATCCGTTTCGTTCTTTTCCTGTATGGGCAGTGCGTCGAGGTCGGCGCGCAGCGCGATGATCTTTTTACCCGGATTTTTTCCTTCGATCAGCGCAACGATACCGGTTCCTGTTTTCTTTTCGAACGGGATATTTTCCTTTTCCAGCTCGTGCGCGACAAAAGCGGACGTTTCGAATTCCCGGAAAGAAAGCTCGGGGTGGCGGTGCAGGTGCCGGCGTATCTTTTTTACTTCGGGCAGCAATGTTTTTGCAGCCTCCTTTACGGTGGTTTTCAGTGTGGCGGTCGCCTCCATAACGGATCAGAAATCGAGACTGAAAGAAATGTATGTAACGCGCGGAACGTGCTGGCGGTCTTCGATGCCCCACGCCCAGTCGATGCGGACAAAATAACCCCACAGGCGTGAGCGCAATCCGAAACCGTAACCGCCGACGAGCGGATCGGTGTGGTTTTTCAGCACCACCGTGATCGGGTTGCCTGTCGCGGAAATGACCGTCGTGTTGAGCGAATTGCGTTCGCTGTACGGATCGGGTCCTGTCCACGCCGTTCCGAGATCGCCGAACCCGATGACCTGGAAATTGTTGAAGAAATCGGAACGCAGCGGGCGGTTGAACAGGTAGCGCAGCAGGGGAACGCGCAGCTCGCTGTTGATGACGGCGAAGCTGTTCCCGTTGCGGATGTTCTGCCAGAAGCCGCGCATCGGTGTGGCGAGCGTCTGGTACGTGTAATTCTGGTCGGTGGCCACGTTGATGCTCTGGTCGAATTTCGGGAACAGCCAGTTGTCGACGCCGCCGAGATAATAAACAAGTTTTTCATGACCGAACGAGGTGGCTGCCGCAACACGCGTCGCCCAGATGATCTCGCGGTGCACTTTCTGGTAATAGCGGAAATCGAATCCCACGTCGTACAGGTCATTTTTGAACCAGCGGTTCGCGCCGTTCTGCGCTTTCACGAGCGAATCAAGTCCCTGGAATGTTTCCGCATAGATCTTGAAACGGCAGCCGTTGTAAAGGTTCAGTCCCCGCTTGATCGTGTTGTCGAACACAAGCTCCACTTTCGCGTTCGCTGAATTCGCGTACGTATTTCCTTTCAGCAGGTTCGCGTAATCCGTGGCGAGGTAAACGCTGCGGTCATTGCGGTAACCCATGTAGGTGCGGAAGCTGAGCACTTCGTTGAACGGGTATTTCAGTCCGTAGCGCGCTTCGTGCGTGTAGATCTTCGTGATCGGTCCGCCATTGAGATTTACATTCAGGAACGCCTGGCGGTGAAGCATCAGGCTTTTGTCCCAGCGATGCGTACGGTCTTCGTAATACAGTACGTATTCATTGCTTTTCAGATCACCCGACAAACGCACGCCGCCCACGATCTTGTGGTCTTCGAGAAGATCCGTCATGCCGATCTTGAACAACCCGGTGAAACCGGGATTCAGGTATACGGGACTTCCTCCGCCGGTGAAACGCTGGTAACCTGCATTCAGGAAGCTGTTGTCCAGCTGCGAAACGACATACTCGGTGCTGAACTGCACTTTGTAGTTGCGCGCGATCGGCAGGACGAACTGATCTTTCAGCGCGACTGATGTATCCCGCTGGGTCGTGTCCGTTCCGGTGACGTTAGTGTTCTTCGGTGGTGGCGGCACGTTCGCGTCGTACTTTTTAGGTGCGTCAGGTCCGCCGAACTGGTAGTTGTTGATGTCGATCCTCGTCGTGTCTTTTTTCTTGCCGGGATCGATCACTTTCACCGTCTGCATGGGCTTGCCGGGCTCGGGCGGGTGAACTTCGTTCTTCTGCTTTTCCACCGAATCGATCTCTGCATCGATCTTCGCCAGCTCGATCATGCGGTCGCGGTGCGCCGTGTTTTTCAGCGTGGAGGAAGTCAGCGAAGCGAACGGTGTGATCGGTTCGTTATAGATGTAATAGCGTCCGTTGTGGAAAATGATCTCGGAAAGCTGGTTCGCGGAAGGAACGACTTCCTGGTCGAGGATGCTGTATTTGTAATTGGTGACCGGGATGCTGCGCGAGAGATAGCGGTAATGCGCGGATGTATCGATGTACGCGATCGTGCTGTCGAAATAGCCGACGAAGCGGTTGTAGATCCCGTTCTTGTCGCTGATGAACGTGAAATGCGTAGAGTCCCATGGCTGCGCCTTGAATTCATTGATGCCGGGCGTGTTGGTGATGCGCCGGAGAACAGGTGAATGCGTCTGGTTGTTGTAAAGAAAAAGGTCGAACGATTTGTTCAGCTTCGTATCCGGGTCGACGTGCGAAAGCGTGTCGTTCGTGCGGTTCGAGGAAAAAATGATGCTCTTCCCGTTTTCCACGAAGCGCGGATCGAGATCATCGTAAATATCTTTCGTCACGGGAACGGCTCCGCCGCCGGCGATCTGGTAAACGTAAATATCCGTCTGCCCGTTCGCCACGGCCGACATCACGAATGTTTTCCCGTCGGGCGAATAGGAATAGTCAAGGATCTTGATGAAGTTGTAAATGGGCTTCACTGTCTTGTCGCCCGCTTCCACATCGTAGATCTCGAGCCACGTTTCTCCTTCATGCTCGTAAATGAACGAAAGCACTTTGCTGCTCGGGTGCCACGCCACGAGCGGGAATGAATAATCGTTGATGCGGTCGAGCTTCTGTCCCTGCTTGAAAAGGCGTTTGCGTTTTCCCGTCGAAAGTTCTTCCAGCCACAGCTTCACCTGTCCCATTTCGTTGGTGACGTACGTGATGTACCTTCCGTCGGGACTGATCTTCGCTTCGCTGTACACGCGCGAGGATTTCGGTTTCATGATGAGCGGTCCGTAATTCGGCAGGTAACGCGTCGTGTCGTTCATCGAATAGCGTTCCGTGTAATAGTTCATCCATTCCATTGTCAGCACGCGCATGTTGACGCCGAGCACGAAGAGGAAAGAGCTTTCCACGTTCCGGCTCACTTTCGTCATGTACAAAATGTTCGGGATGACGGCCGGGCTGTATTTTTCCGAGATGTAGTACCAGATCGAATGGCCGGCATAGAGCGCGTCGTTGCCGGTGAGGTGGTTGAACTTGCGGAAGCGTCCGCTCATGATGCCGTCGTTCACGCGGTTGTCGATGTCGGTATTCCAGCCTTTCGCCACGTAATCGATCAGCCCGCGGATGTACCATTCCGGCAGGTTGAGCAGCGTGGAATTCTTCACCATGTCGCGCATGTTCCCGCCGTACATCATCTGGTTGATGAGGATTTCGGCAATGCCTGCGCGTATCTGCTCTTCGAACTTGATGTGGTCGCCTTCGTAGTAAAGGAACACTTTCCGTCCCGCGATGCGCGTCATTCCGCCCACATTGGAAGAACCGTCATCGGAGGTCAGCCCGACATTGCTCTGCTTGAAATCTTCCTGTTTGTTGTAAACGATGAACTGGATGCGGTCGTCCAGCGTGTAATCGAAAAATTTCTCGATGTCGGCGATGTGCTTTTTCGCGGCTTTCGCCGTGTAGATCGCCAGCTCTTTTCCGCCGGTGTTGTAATACACCTCGTACTTGTCGAACTTGTAGTAATTCCACTTGAAATCCTGGTACTGCACGCGGTTCTGGCCGAAATCGGTCTGCGAGCCGTTATAGAATTGCGCATCCAGTAAGGACGGCAAAAAGAGAAGCAAGAGAATTCCCCACGCCAGGAAAAATTTGCGGTTGTAGATCATGCCGGACAACTTGTAAAACATAAGCTCCAAAAACCGGACGGTAAACTTTATGTGTGGGGAGGTTTCCGTTCGGTCCCGGCTGGATTTCAACCGGACAATAAAGTTAGCCAAAACCATCGTTCCGGCAACGCAGTGGTTGCAATTCATTGTGTCCCTGCGGGATTCCCCGATTTTCAGAGCGGCTGCTGCCCGCATTCGCTCCCCGCTGTTCCCTGCTTACCTTTGCAGTATGCAACTCAAATCCTTCACTTTCGGCCCGTTTTACGAGAACACGTATGTACTCTGGGATGAAACACGCGAATGTGTTATCATCGATCCCGGGTGTTATACAGATGAAGAAGAGGATGAGCTCCGCGATTTTATCCGCGACAACGGCCTGGCGCCCGTGCGCCTGCTGAACACGCATGCACATGTCGATCACGTTTTCGGAAATCCTTTCGTGGCGAAGGAATGGAACCTGCTGCCGGAAATGCACCGGGAAGATCTGCGTGTGCTGCATTCGTTCCCGCAGGTGTGCATGCTGTACGGGCTCAACGGGAAAGAGCAGCCGGAGCCGGAAAAATTTCTCGACGAAGGACAAAAGATCACGTTCGGAAAAACGGAGATGGATATTTTTTTCACGCCGGGACATTCACCGGGAAGCATCTGTTTTTACAACGCGAAAGAAAAAATACTCCTGGGCGGCGACGTGCTTTTCCAGGGCAGCATCGGCCGTACGGACCTGCCCGGCGGCGATTTTGAAACGCTGATGAAAAGCATTCGCGGAAAAGTGTTCCAGCTTCCGCCCGATGTCAGGGTTTATTCGGGCCACGGTCCGCAAACGACGATCGGTGAGGAGAAACGAAGCAATCCCTTTGTCGGCGAGGGATGAGCGGATCCTCTTCCGTTCTTATTTTCTGACCGGTTTTTCATAAACAGCCGGCTGCTGCGATTCGCTGCACAGCCGTTCCGCCAGCTCCTCCGCCTGTACGCGAAGCTCATTGACGGCGGTGCTTTCCCATAATTCACCTTTAAGGCTGGGTCCAAGCGTGAACAGGTGCTGATGTGCGTTCCCGCTGGCATCGATCACGCGGTAAGATTTCACATCTGCGCGCAGCCCGAGTTTCAGCGCATCCTGGCTGACCAGTCCTTTCAGCATGGAAAGCTTGAGAAAGCTGTTTTCTGTTTTTAGCAGGTCGGTTTCCGGACCTGTGCAGTTGATCACGCGCGACACGTTTATGCGCCTGTGAACGGAAGCTTTCTTGTCGAAATATTCCACTTCCGCACCGTTGTCTTTCACTTTTATATCGAGGATCGTTCCGGAACGCACGTGCAGCTGTCCGTCGATGCGCAGCTGCTGAAGACGATCGTGGACATGCAGCGGAATGCGGTGCCGCGCGACACCCCACAAGTGACGGAGACGGGACATGAACAGTTTTTTTTCTTCTTCCGTGAGGGCCCGCCATATCCGCTGTGTATGCGAACGAATGGAATCGATCACAGGTTCTGCGGAAATGCCCAGCTCGCGCACCGACCTGATGTGCCGGTTCACCAGCCGGACGATATCATAAAGTGAAAAGGATTCCGGGAGCTCGTCGACAAGCCGGGTGTATTTGAGCCCGTTGTGCCGGTGCGGCAGGATATTGAAGCCGTTCGGGGAAATGGCATGTATCTCATTTGTGAACCCGTGCCCGAGCAGCCCGGTTACCGTATCCACCATGGTCAGGCCGTTGCCGATAATAAGCACCGGTTTCGTTCCGTCTGCACCACGCACCGCATCCACCTGCCACGGATCACGGAAATAATACGGGCTGTCGTAAAAAGACAAATTCGGGATCCGCGGATTCCCGGGCACGGAATTGCCGGTAGCGATGATGCAGTCCGTCACTTCGATTTTTTCTTCATTGTCCGTCAGCAGTACGACCGAGTCGCTGAAAACATCGAGATCGAGAACGAAACCATCGATTACCCGGACACGTATGTTTTTTTCTTCGGCAATTTTCGCAGTGTGGTTCCACGTATCCGAAAGGTATTCTCCATAGAGGAAGCGAGGCAGAAAAGAATTAGCCACCAGCTCGCGGTCTTTGCCTGAAAAAGAAGGACGGCGGAGTATCCATTGGAGAAAATGTTCCGGCTGATCCGGGAAGGCGCTCATCTTTCCCGCCACCACGTTGAGCAAATGCTGCTTCGAGTACGGATTATAAGCAATGCCCTTACAGAAGGTCTCCCTTTCGTTGATAATGATGAGTTCGAATGGTGAGGTGGCTTTACGGATCAGCTGGACCGCCAGCATTGTTCCCGTGAATCCTGCGCCGATTATTGCGGTACGTTTCATCTGTCTTTTTTTCTTTCCGGTAAAGATCCCGGCACCAGAACAAGATACCGGTTAATTTTTCTTCCGGTTAAAATTAGAGGTATTTCGCCCTTTCCCTGCGGGGAAGAATTTTTCAGAGGAAGAACAGTTTCGCAAAATTCCGGGAGGAATATTCATTCGCCACTTAACCATCTCCTGCCGCCGGATATTGCCCGGCGCTCGCCGTTTCTGATGATCCGGCCCGGGATCGTGTGGAATTCCGTGCGTCAGCACGTTCCTTATTCAGAAAACAAACTGCACGATCAACCTAAATCATACTACTATGACTTCCAGTATCAGAAAAACGACCTTCCTGCTCGCGTTCCTTCTTTCGGCCGCGCTGTCTTTTGCGCAGGGAAGCGGATCGGGCGACATCAAAGTGAGCGTCACCGATGAAAAAAACCAGCCCATGCCCGGCGCGATCGTCCATATAACGGCCGGTGGTCCGAATATCGGCGGACAGACGGACATGGACGGCGTGTATACGTTCCGCGGACTTTCCCCCGGCACGTATTCGATCGAAGCGCGCATGCTGGGCTACAAGAAATACCTGAAGACCGGCATTATCGTCAACTCAGGACAAACAACGTACCCGTCATTTCCCATGGAATTATCCATGTGCGATACGTGCGTGATCGAAGTGGTTTTCCAGGCCGGCCCGATCGACAAGAACTATTCGACCCTGCATAATATTTCCGCCGACGAGGTGAAGCACATGCCGGTGCAGAAAGGCGACGTGATCGGGATGGTGACCGGGACCTGCTCTTCCTGCAGCCAGGGTAGCAGCGGCGGACTCGTTATGCGCGGGGCGCGCGAAGGCGCCAGCTCTATTTATGTCGACGGCGAACAGTTGTACGGCTCCCAGGCAGTCATCGGGCAATCCGTGCAGCAGGTGACGATCCTTTCCGGCGGAATCCCGGCGGAATACGGCGATCTCACCGGGGGCGCGGTGATCATTACGACGAAAAGTTATTATACAGGTCTCGCCGCAAAACAATCCATGTACCAGGATGCGGCCGATAAGAAACAGGCGCAGCAGAAAGCCGACGATGCGAAAAGCGGGAAACGCGTGGAAACGAACGACCAGATCATTGACAAGGATGATCAGAATAACCAGAACAATAATCAGAATAACAACGGCAACAATAACAACGGCAACAACAGCCAGGACAAGAAACAGGCTGATCCGCCAAAGAAATAACCCCGTGCTGCGAATGAGTGAACCTCCCGGGAACGGGAGGTTTTTTTATACAGTTTGATGAACGGTAAGGCTTCTATCCTAATTCCTCTTAATTTGCGCCACAAACGTAAGCCCATGAAATCCGCTCTTATTATCACTTCGCTCTTTGCAGGTTTTATTATTATCTCCTGCCACACGGAGGCGCCTCCCTCTTCCATCCCCGATGTTTTCGCCGACAAGGTGGATTCTTCCGCCAACCCCGCGGATGATTTCTTTCAGTGGGCGAATGGAAAATGGATAAAGAATAATCCCATCCCTTCCTCCGAAACGCACTGGGGGATCGGTGATCTCGTACAGGAAGAAATTTATTCCAACCTGAGAAAGATCAGCGACGATGCTTCCAAAGCGAACGCGGCGGAAGGAACCGATACGAAGAAGATCGGCGATTTCTGGGCGACCGCCATGGATTCCGTGAAAGCGGACAAGGCCGGGCTCGACCCGCTGAAAAGCCAGCTGGCGGAAATAAATTCCATCAAGACTGTCGATGACGCCGTGCGCGTGTCGACCGATCTCGATCCGTTCGGAGCGGATATTTTCTATTCCGGGTTTTACGTGATGCAGGACGCGCGCAACAGCGAACAGATGTCCATCACCCTCGAGCAGGGCGGACTCGGTCTGCACGAACGTGATTATTATTTCAGCGGCGATTCCGATGACGTGAAGATACGCGCAGCGTACGTTACGCACATGCGCAAGATGCTCGAGCTCGTTGGCGTTCCAGCGCCCTCCCCGGACAACGTGATGAATTATGTCCCCGATGCACCGCAGGATCCGCACATGGCCATAACCACGCATAGCGCTCAGAAAAAAACACCTGCTATGCAGCAGCCGGCGGATTACAAAACGTCGGACAAGCTCGCGATCGGCATCATGAATTTTGAAACGGCCCTTGCCGGGAATTCCCGCAAGCTCGAAGATACCCGCGATCCGTACGAGAATTACAACAAAATGTCGATGGCGGATTTCACGAAGAAATACACGCCGTCTTTTGATTGGTCCGCTATTGCCAAAGCGCACGGACTGCAGAATGCGGATTCGGTGGTGGTGGGACAGCCGGAATTTTTCTCGTCGATGGATAAAGTTCTTCACGCCACGAATATCGAAGTGATCAAAAATTACATGATCTACCACCTGGTAACTGCTTATGCGCCTTACCTGTCCTCGTCGGTGACCGAAGAGAATTTCGATTTCTACGGGAAGACGATGCGAGGCGCGAAAGAGCAGCGTCCGCGGTGGAAACGCGCGCTGGACTCCGAGGAAGATGCCATGGGAATGGTGCTGGGAAAATTATTCGCCGCTGCTTATTTCCCTGAAAAAGCGAAAAAGCGTTACAGCGATCTCGTCGAAGCGATACGTACGGCTTACGGAGAGCGCATCCGTAAGCTGACATGGATGAGCGACAGCACCAAGGCGAAAGCGCTCGATAAATTAAAACGCATCACGAAAAAGGTCGGCTATCCCGACAAATGGAAAGATTATTCGAAGCTCGTGGTCGGAACGGATTCCTGGTGCGCGAACATGATGTACGCCGACGAGTGGGAATTCAACGACATGCTGTCGAAATACGGGAAGCCCGTCGACCGCACCGAGTGGGACATGACGCCACAGACGTACAACGCATATTACAACCCGTCGAACAACGAGATCGTTCTTCCCGCTGCGATCTTCACGGTTCCGGGCTATCCCGATTCGCTGCTCGATGATGCCGTTGTGTACGGTTACGCGGCCGCTTCCACGATCGGGCACGAGATCACGCACGGCTTCGATGACGAAGGAAGAAATTACGATGCGAACGGAAACCTGGTGAACTGGTGGACGGCCGGTGATTCCGCCTCATTTGTGAGCCGCGCTGCCATGATGGTGCACCAGTTCGATGCGTACGAACCGCTGCCGGGAAAAAACATCAACGGCAAAGCGACGCTCGGTGAGAACATCGCGGATTACGGCGGTCTTCTGCTCGGCATCGACGCTTTCAAGAAAACCGACCAGTATAAAAAAGGGGAAAAGATCGGCGGTTACACACCGATGCAGCGCTACTTCATGGGCTACGCGCTCGGCTGGTTGTACAGCTATCGTCCTGAATCGGTGGCGCAGCAGCTTATGCTCGACGTTCATTCGCCGGCGAAGTTCCGCGTGAACGGGCCGTTCTCGGATATCCCGGATTTCTACGATGCGTTCGGCGTGAAGCAGGGCGACAAGATGTGGCGTCCCGACAGCCTGCGTGTGAGCATCTGGTAAGATCACATTTGTAAGACAAAAGGAACGCTGTGCTCAGATCGTGGGGCGCAGCGTTTTTTCTTTGTGCAGCAGCACCCAGTTCCATCCGAGTCCCGCGGAAACGCGCACTTCATTCAGTGAAAGGATCGGTCCTTCAGAAGGACGGTACGATCCCATCACGTATTGCGCTTCCACGAAAAAGTGAAACACTTTCGCACTGAAAAAGTTTACGCCCGCGCGCGGACCCCATACCGGGTCGAGGTGAGCCGGGTACGCGTAGTTTTTTAACACAAGGCCCGCCCCGTTGGTGATATCGGCCGGCTGGATCTGCACGTAGGAAATTCCTGCGCCGAGACCGATGAACGGATCGATCATGCTTCCTTTCCAGAGATGCCATGATCCGCCGACTTCCAGCGTATGGTTGTTTTTCATTCCGCCCGGCGTCTTCATTTTATTCACGAAGTAATAGCCGTCGCCGCGCATGGAAAAACGCTCGTCGAAATAATATTCCACCGTTCCGTGGAGATAGACATTGGTGCGTCCGCCGGCGATCGAACCGGAATTGTTGCCTGATTTTGCCGTTACGCTCCACGCAGGGGTGATCGTCAGCTGCGTGCGCAGCAGGCCGGCGAGATTGTTCATGGTGACGGGGCCGTCGCCGGTGTCCTGGTTCGGGTCCTGTGCGAAAATAAATCCGGCGGGAAAAACCAGTGAAAGGAAAAGGATCAGCTTGCGCATAAAATAGGGAATGGAGGATTATTGCTGTTGTTGTGAATCGTCGGGATCGACGTGCGGACCGTTGCCGAGCGCGCCTTTTTTATCGTGCCAGAGATCCGCGATGCGGATGTTCAGGCTGCCCGTGAGCAGAAGATGTCCTTCCAGCCCGCTTTCGGCGCCTTTGTAAACATAGAGATACTGGTCGCCGTTGACGGCGGTGCGGGTCTCCACGAAAACTTCCTCGCCGAGGTGATACATGTATTGCGCCGATGCGGAAAAATCGATCTTCGGTGTCAGCGGAATGTGCATCCCGATGCCCATCTGCACGGCGGAGCTCCATCGCGAAGCCATGCTGTTGGTTTCGTAGAATGGATTGTTGCCCTGGATGCGTGTGTAATCGAAGCAATGTCCCGCGAGAAAATACGGGATGGGCTTCAGGTGCTTGTATTTTTGCACGGTGCCGGGAAGGTAGAACATCACCGACCAGCCGATGTGATAATCCGTTCGCGTTCCCAGTGTGCCGACACTCGAGTTCAGGTAATCGGCAAACCATTCCGAATTCAGGAAATCGTAGAAGCGGAGACGGAACTGTCCGCCGATGCCGTTGCCTGCGCCGCCCGCGCCGCTGAAAAGACTGACCGTTGAACGCACGCCGATCGATAATTGTCCGCCGGGATTCCGGTTGGATGTGCGTGACTGCGCGAATGCCGGCAATGCGGCAAGCACGAGCAGGAAAACAAAAAAACGTTTCATAAACAGGGTGTTACGAGGAACTAAAATAGAATAAAACTCCTTTTGTCCCAATGACGTCGTCCTTTCTTTGTGGTTGCTTTCCCTATTTTAGTATGCGCGATGGAAAATAATTCTTTCAAAAAACGTACCGAACCTTCAGCTGCGCTTGTGAAAGCGGAAGCGTGGTGCGCATTCCAGGAAAGGTGCCAGCAGGAGGCGAGAGACAAACTCTATTCGTGGGGACTTCACCGCGACGAAGTGGAAAACATCATCTCGGAGCTGATCTCGCGCGGTTTCCTGAACGAGGAACGTTTCGCCCGTGCGTATGCGGGGGGGAAATTCAGGATAAAAAAATGGGGAAGAGTGAAGATCATGATCGAACTGAAGCGGAGAAAGATCAGCGATTACTGCCTGCGGAAAGCAATGGAGGAGATCGATGAAGACGATTACCTGCGTGTGCTGAAAAAGATCATCGCGGATAAAATGCGCACGGAAAAAGAAAAGAACCCGCTGAAGAAAAAGCTGAAAGTGATGCGTTACGCGGTTTCGCGCGGGTATGAAAATGACCTCGTGCGCGGGATCATGGAAGAGGACGAATGATCATTTCAGGAGACCTTCGCTTTTCATGGAAATGAGCGCCTGCTCGAGGCATTGCGAAGAATCGTAGATCGCCATCCGGCGGCGGCACAGCTTTCCTTTTTCACCGGAATAGATCACGATGAAATAATCGTAGCCGATCGCGCGGCGGTGATATTCCACACCGAGAATGTTCGCGCGGAGAATGACTTTCGCATTCGAAAAACTGAATTGCCGCACCAGCGAAAAAGCAAGCAGCAGGAAGAGTCCCGAGATCAGCGCGCTCAGCGTGAATGCGGATGCAAGGATCGTCATGTAAAGCAGGAAAGCGAGGATCAGCATTCCGCCGGTTTCCAGCGCAACGCTCACCATGTCAGGACTGTCGGAGGAGGCGGGCAGCTTTTCGGGGATCTCTTTTTTGGCAATGATCAGCTTGTCGCCGAGAATGTGGCAATACTGTCCGTCGGATAAAATAAAGTGCGCGTGCTTCGGCTCATTCATGCGGCAAAGATACTATTGCGTTCCGTGTTTAAAATCCGGGGTTCAAAGCCGGCGGAAGATAATTTTGGAAGGAAGCCTGCGTTTTTGTGGCTTAATCCGTTTGCAGCAAAACAAACGCGTCGCAAAGAGGCGGAGCCGCGGGGTACTGCGTTGAAAATTACACAGGAACCGCAGCATGAACGCCCGGCAGGAAGAAGAAGGTAACGGCCACGATGCTTTGTCTTTCATGCGGAACATTGAACACAGAACACGGAACATCGAACCCGAAACTCTGGTTATATTTGCGCCATGATAACAACAGAACAGATCAAGGCCCTCGTGGATCGCAAGGATGCGTTAAGGAGGCATCTTTGACATCGATGGCAAGCTGAAAAAAATTGCGGAAGAAGAAGTCGTATCGCAGGCCCCGGGTTTCTGGGACGATCCGAAGAAGGCTGAATCGCTGCTGAAGGAAATCAAGAAGAAAAAGAACTGGACATCCTCGTTCACCGAGCTCGAAGGCAGCATAGAAGACCTTTCGGTGATGTACGAATTTTTCAAAGCGGGGGAAGCTTCCGAGCAGGACCTCGATAACCAGTATTCCGAAACGCTCAAAAAAACGGACGATCTCGAATTCCGCAACATGCTCAGCGGACGCGAAGATCATCTCGGCGCTGTATTGACGATCAATTCCGGGGCGGGCGGAACCGAGAGCTGCGACTGGGCCAGCATGCTCATGCGCATGTA
>DASTSF010000230.1:0-2683 GCA_035760825.1 Bacteroidia bacterium | reverse complement strand
GAGCTGCATGCCGTGATCGTCCTGCGTGCTAAGGTTGTCAAACGCCGCCTGGCGCACATCCTGCGTGATGATCGAATCTTTTGAAGGTAAGATCCACAGCGAATCTTTTTCTCCCTTTCGCATCAGGTCCCAGTTTTTGTTGGGAACGATCGCCATGCCGTTCTTCGGCGAGCAATAACCTTCGCTCACGTCAGCGCCCCATGCGACGGTGTACCCGTTCATCGTGGCGTTGTCGGCGATGGAAGTAAGATCGGAAAGCGGAACGTTGTAATACGGGCTCCAGCTCCAGTTGTCGGGAATTTCAAGCGGGAACTGCGTGTAGAACGGGTGATGCGTGAACGAAGTGATCGCCACGTAATCTTCCGGTTTGAAGCCGAGGAAATCCGCGTATGATTTCGGTGTGTAGCTTTTCCCGTTGACGGTGAAGTTCGCCGGGGGCGCACCGAGGTAAGCGTCGAGTGCAGCCGTATAAGCCGCGAGCCAGTTCGGAGAAAGTTTTCCGTCCTCGAGCTTGAGCTGTGCGTCGAGAATGGCTTTGAGCACATCGTCCATTTCACCGTGGCGGATCTTCGTTTCTCCTTCGGGCAGACCGGGATAAGCATCCTGCGGTACGATCCCGTATTGCGCCGAGAGCGAGATCACGTCGCCGGGTTCGCCGCCGGGACCGAAATTCGTTTTGCCCATCATGCGCATGTATTTTTTCGCTTTCTCGATGTAGCCGGCGCGCACGATCCACATTTCGGAAAGATCAAGCGGCCCTTTGCCCATGCGCATGAATTCGGATTCGAGGAACGATTCGGTGGAAAAGCACCAGCACGTACCTGAATGATACTGATCCTTCACACTCGTGCATTTGGCATCCGATACGACGGTGAATTTGATCTGGCTGTCTTTTTTGTTGGTTTTGTCCTGCGCGTTCAGTGAAAATGCAAATGTGACCGCAGCAGCAAGAGAGATAATCCGTGACACTGTTTTCATGATTGGAATGCTTGTTTTTTAGGAACCCGAATATAGGGAAAGATGAGGGAAAATGGGTCGGGGAAATGTCAGAAGGACGGAAAAGAGGGTGATCGGGGAAATGGAGACGGGAAATCAGGCTGGAAAGGGAGAACAGGGTTGAAAGACCTTTACAGATTGCCGCCCGTTAGTTGAAGCAGCTTTGACTTGATCTGGCAGCCAGGGGTTGCTTTTAAGCACGGATTTTGGACTTGAATTGTTTCCTGATTTTTGTCCGTTGTTTGTTTTTCAAACCAGAAACCAGAAACTTTTAAACCTCCCGGCTTCAATCACGTACCCCGATCTTCGACGCGACATCTTTCCGCAGGTAAGGCGACAGCTTGCTCCATGGAATATCCACTTCCAGCTGTGTTCCGTTTTTCATGTACGAAGGCGGGAAAAGCGCGAGGTGTTCCGGCGTCACGAGAAAACGTTCCCTGCACATCACGGAAAAAAGGAACGGGTTGCTGCAATTGCCTTCCACACCTTTCGCGCTATCGAGACAGGCGAGTATCTCATTCGTGATGATCGTTTTCCAGTCGTTGCCGGTGAAAAGCGAATCCAGCAGCATGGCGTGCGGTCCGTCATTGAAGAGCATCGTTACGAAGAACAGGTCATCGTTCTCGGAATAGGCCGGAAGGCCGCGCCAGTTGTAATCGTAATAATCGTTGAAAGTGTATCCGCGCTTTACACTGAGCAGGGAATCATTTACGTAATCCATTTTGTAATAATGCCCGTTGTCGCGCTCGTAATCCTTCGCCCACCTGTAGAAAAAATACTGAGGACTTTTGTTCATGCAGTATGCGCACATGAACGTGCCCAAGAGATAATAATCTGTGTCCGGGATGAAACGGACCGGTGCGTACAGCGAATCGAAGAGGACATCTTCCTGCCATGACGCCAGCCGCGCTGTTCCGGCTTTTTTTCCGAAACAGAGAGAAGGGCATTGTGTGTTTTTCACGAGGACGTCACCGGCCGAATCCATCACCACGTTCTGCATTGCTGTAGCAACGAGTCGCCGGCAGGAGGCCGTGTCGTCGCTCATCCGCCCCGTAACCGCATCGAAGATCTGTCCGTGATGACGGTCGGCATAAAAAACATATTGCCGTATGTTTCCCGACGGCGAATAAACATAGGTGATGGCATCGCTCGCGGTGTCCGCGATCAGCTTCCCCTCCGCATCGATGATCCCGATGTGTCCCATGCATGTTTTGACGGCTATCGCATGCCCCGTACTGTCGAGTAGCTGGACATCGTTCATCCCGTGTCCGGTCACGAATTCCTTTTTGTTCAGCGAATAAACGCGCGGCTCTTTTTTGGTTCTCACGATGGCTGAGCTGTCGCTGAGCAGTACGGCTCCCCGGGAACGAAGCTTGCGCGGCAGCAGGCGTTCACCGTTGTTCATGTCCAGGATGTTGTAGCAATCTTCGTAAAACAGCATCCTGTCGCGCCGGCAGACGGATGCGTATCCGTTGTGCACCGAGGAAATGTCCGCCCATTTTCGTTTCAGGCGTACAGTTCCGTTCCCGTCGATGAGGCCTTCTTTCCAGATATTCCGGTAAACCGCAAAAAGCGCCAGGCCGTGATCCGTTCCGACAAGCCTGCACCCGGAGAACTTTCGGGGAGGAATGATGTATCGGCCGTCGCTTCGCAGCAGGCCATCGCTGCAGTAAGCTGCGGTTCGTGA
>DASTSF010000229.1:0-4411 GCA_035760825.1 Bacteroidia bacterium | reverse complement strand
CGGGCAGAACAAGATCCCGCGCCTTTCGAACAGCCGGAAATACATCGACGGGATCCTGCAGCAGAACGCCTGAAGGTGTGGTCTGACTTTTGCGTTACATTTGAATCATGCCGACGCGGTTACCGGTTTTCGCTTTCCTGCTTCTCGTGGTTTTCGCCTTTACGGGTGACGGTTCCATTTTCATCCGGGAACCGTATGATTTTTTCACGACGGATAATCTCGGCAATGTTTACCTCGTCAAAAATTCCGTTATCCGGAAATTCGACAGCAAAGGTGTTTTCCAGAAAGAGTTCAGCAACAAAAATTTCGGACCCGTAACCTCTTTCGATGCAACGAACCCTTTGCGTCTCGTTGTTTTTTACCGCGATTTCAGCCGCGTCGTTTTCCTCGACAATACGTTAAGCCAGAACGGGGAACCGGTCGCGCTCGAATCGCTTGGATTTCCGCTTGCCACGCTGGTATGCTCTTCGCATGACAATGGACTTTGGATTTATGACCAGCAGAATTCCGAGCTGATCCGTTTCGACCGCAACCTGCAGGTGGAAAACCGCACGGGAAACATTACGCAGCTCACCGGGCAAACACTTCGCCCTTCGTTCCTGCTTGAAGCTGACAACAAGCTTTTCCTGGATAACCCGTCTTCAGGTGCGCTTGTGTTCGATGCGCTGGGAACTTATTCGCAAACGTTGCCGGTGGACAGCGTGCGGTCCTTCCAGGTCAGCGACGGATCCTTATACTTTTTCGCGCACCGGAAATTTACAGGAATGCCTATCAGCCCGGGCGACCTGACGGTTCTTCCCGTCAGCGACACACTGGTTACCGGCTACCGCATGGAGAAGAACGCATTCTACGCCGGTACTTCCGAAGGTGTGAAGATCATCCCGAGATAAGCTGCCTTTTTTCAGCACACGTTTCTAAAAAGAAACCCCGGCAAAACTGCCGGGGTCTTTTATTTCTGACCGGAAGATGATCAATCCATTTTCAGGAATCTTCCCGTGCCGATCTTCTTCGCACCCTGGGTAACCATGATGATGTAGGTTCCTTTGGTGAATCCGTCAGTACCGAACTGAACGGTATTATTACCCGCGGTAAGGTCCTGGTATTCCTTTGAGGAGACCAGCTTGCCGCTGAGGTCATAAATGCTCACCGTGGCAGCTCCTGCATTGTCGAGACGGAACGTTACGTTCGAATTGTCGACCACAGGGTTCGGGAACACTTTCAGGTCGTGATTCGCACTGGAAGACGAATTATCGTTTCCGGGTTGTGACGGAGAATAGATTCCCGTAGGCTGCTGCCAGGATGAATCATCACGCCACATGCCGCGGCCGTGCGTTCCAATGTAGAAACATCCCGAATTGCTGACCTGCCAGGGCTCCCAGCGTTCCTGGCGGATGGCATCGACAACCACCGGGCCGGGTCCGTTGCTTGCATAAGCGAAGCTGGGACTGGAAGCGGTGATGTTCTGTGTTTCATAAACACCGTGCTCTGTACCCACGAGTACGCGTCCCGGGTTGAACTTGTCAAAGCTGACGCAGTAAGCAGGTGCGCCACCACCTGAATAAAGTGTGCCGGTTTTATTGACGAACGTAGTGCCAACGACCGTTGCGGTATCCCCATGATCGGCGTAATAAACGTAAGCTGTGTTGCCGTAGTTACCAACAGAAACCACTACGTTGCTCGGATCGTTCGGATCGACATCGATACCTGTTACGGTACGTGAAGTCCATGCACCGATGCGATAGCAGCGCGTGATGCAGTTCGGGTTGGCGATATTGCCGGTAAACTCAACGTTTCCGTCGATCGTGTCTTTGCACAGGCCGACATTATCAATACGGTAAACACCGCCACCGTCCGTTCCCACGTACAGGTGGTTTCCGTCAGGCGACCATGCCTGGCAGGTTACCGTACCGGAGAAAGCGGAAGGCGTGGAATGCGACCCTGCGACTTTAATCCACATAGGTGTGGTTGAGAAATCGATCGGCCGGCGCGTCATCCAGATTGCACTGGCACAACCGACAGACAGGCGCGACTGGATAATATCCTGGATCTTCACCGTGTCATCCGCATTAACCTGCACTGGTGTTACATAATCAAGCAGGCGGCCCTGTACATTGGAGAAAACCGTAAAATCGGTTCCTGCTCCGTACTGCATATAGAAGAATGCTTTCACTGTCTTGTTCGCAGCAGGCGTTGTGTTGAACGTAACCGTGTAGTTCCCGTTGGTCTGAACAGAACCGAATCCATCGCCGGAAAGAACCCCGGCGCCATCCGAATTCACTGTGTCGTTTCCGCAGGTGAACATCACGCTATCGAGGATGATAGTCGGTGCCGGGTTTGCAGTGGGATAGGAAAGCGAAAGCGTTCCGGAATAAGATGCCGTCGAACCATCGGTAACATGCTTGTTCTGCACAACCTGTCTATTAGCAATAATGACCGAATCAGGGCTGAGGTAATCGACAGCGCTTTCCCAAAGACGGATCGGCGTAACAAAGCCGGCAAGGTTTGTTCCCGCTCCGGTGATCTGCGAATCGTAGAACGCAGAGGAACTGTTCCCGCGGTTATTCGACCTGAAAAGCTGGCCATAATAAATGGTCGAGAAGCAGGCGTTCGGGTTCAGGTAGGAAATTTCAACACCGCCGCCGTCACCGCCATTAACGTCTTTTGCCCACTTGGCATCGTTACCGGTTCCGTCAACGTACTGCGTTCCGTTATCCTGGCAACCTGCCATTGACATATCCCTGTTGGGGGCCCAATGATCAATCGCAACGTCATAGCACTGTGTGACATTATAATTGAAGTTCATGGAGTTGTAGTAAAGACCGTTGTCGGTCGTGCGGAAAATTCCGCCGTCCGTACCCACAAAAAATTCACCCTGGTTCGTCGGATGGAATACGATCGCATGCTTATCCGAGTGCACATAAAAAGGATTTGTCAATCCTGCGAACTCGAGCGCGATCCTTGTCCACTGACCTGAGGGAGGTGAATTGCTCACCATATCCCATCGCCACAGCTCAACCCCACCTACAACGATATGTTTTTTATCGAAAGGATCAACCGCGATCGTATTGTCGTAGTTTCCCTGCTTTTCAGTATAGCTGAAAGGATCGAATGCCGAAGTGCTCGCACCTGCGATGGCAGTCCAGGTCTGCGCATTGTCCGTGGAACAATAGACACCGCCAAGGGCGCCTGTTGAGGACGCAACGATCGCATAAACATAATTCGGATCGCTGGGGGCAAACGCAATTTCCGTTCTTCCGATCGCTGCATTGGAATAAAAGCCCTGCGCGCTTGTTCCCACATTCGTAAAGCTGTTACCGTGATCGGTAGAGCGCCATGGCGTTCCGCTTACCACCGCAACGCAGGATCCGTCAGAGCCGAATTTTACGTCTTTGGTGGATGCAGCAGATACGGGACCCGTCGGGGAGCTCCATGATGCTCCGCCGTCTGTGCTGAGCTTAAGTCCGCGGCTGGTGCCCACAAGTACAATCTGCCCGGTTGCATCTGTCGGATCGCAGGCGATCCGGTTGACTCCCGCCCATTGTGAGCCGGTCTGGTTATATGTAGGCGTTGTTGATGTCAGCAGGTTGAACGTCGCACCGTGGTCGGTGGATTTGAAAACGCCGCCACCGAGAAAACCTCCGGCACCGGTTCCAAACGCAAAATACAGATCCGGCGCTTCACCGGTTCCTACGTAAATATCACCATTGGCTGCCTGGTCGATCGTAGTAACATTCAGGTTCACGTTGGCTGCGTTCCAGAAACCGGGACACGGCGTCCAGTTGTTACCACCGTCCGTAGACTCGAAAAGTCCGCCGCTCACGCCGCCGGCAAACATGTGATTGTGATTGTCCTTATCGATCAGTATTGCGCGGGTTCTTCCACCCACGTTATCGGGACCGATCTCATTCCACTGGGCGGAACTGGCAGAAACCTGTGAATTACCCTGGCGCGCATTGGAGATGGCGGTGTTCGCCATGTTCTGGACATTGATCATTTCCTGGTAATCAAGGTCGTTGGTCGCCTGGTTCTTGATCCTGTCAAAACGCCATTGGGCTGCACCTGCTGCACCTTCCGCATCATCGTCTTCCGAAGAGCTTATCGCGAAGTGTGACGAAGGTTTATACTTCGAAACAGCGTCGTGATTCAGGGAAAGACCCATTATTACAGCCAGCCCGACCGCAGCAATGCCGGAGCCAGCAAACAGCAGTTTGCTTTTTTTCATTTGTGATAAGTTTAAAATTCCCTCTGATGTATTCTTTGCTTATGAAAATAAGCATCCAAAACTAAGGTTTTTTAACAGAACACCAAACTGAGAAATTTATTTAAAGCAGCCTCCTGCTGCATTAAGGGGGGATGATAAAAACAACACATTATATACAAATATACGCAACCGAAAAGGCCCAGTCAATAG
>DASTSF010000228.1:0-2626 GCA_035760825.1 Bacteroidia bacterium | reverse complement strand
TAATATTTCGTTGACCAGTCTCACGCAACTGCGATTGGAAGCGCGTTATTTCTGGTCGGATTACAATGTATTTTATACGGAGCACCTCAACAAAACAAATAAAGACGGATTGCTTACAATAGGCCTCACCTCCAAATTTTAAAACAGTAAAAAATGATATCCATAACGGATATAGCAATGATGTCGGTGATTTTTGCCGGGGCGGTAGCGCTTGCTATTCCGTATGGAAAATATATTGCTAAAGTTTACGCGGGAGAAAGAACTTTCCTCGACCGGGTTTTCAATCCGATTGAGAAAATCATTTTCCGTTTCCTCGGTGTGGATGCGATGAAGGAAATGACATGGAAGCAGAACCTGAAAGCATTGCTCACGGTGAACATCATCTGGTTCCCGCTCACGATGATTATTCTCATGACGCAGAAATGGCTGCCACTGAACCCGGATCATATTCCGAACATGCCGATCGATCTTGCGTTTCATTCTACCTGCGCTTTCATCACGAATTGTTTTCAGCAGCATTATTCCGGCGAAACAGGAATGAGTTACCTGTCGCAGCTTGTTATTATGTTCTCGCTGTTCTTCCTGACACCGGCAGTTACACTTGCTGCTATGGCAGTTGTGTTCAACGCGCTGAAAGAAAGAACAACAGAAGTGCTCGGGAATTTCTACAATTATTATCTGAAATCAATTACAAGAATTCTGCTTCCCGTTGCTCTTGTTACAGCAATTGTTTTTCTCTTTCACGGATTGCCCATGACCTTTCATGGAGCGCATTCCTTCACAACACTGCAGGGTGACAGTGCGCATGTTGCAAGAGGGCCGCTCGCCGCATTTGAATCCATCAAGATGCTTGGACTTGACGGAGGCGGATTTTTCGGGGCAAATTCCGCGCATCCGTTCGAGAATCCCGATTTCTTCACCAACATCATAGAAAATATTTTTCACCTGCTGCTCCCGATTGCAACCGTTTTCGCTCTCGGCTTTTATCTCAACAGGAAAAGACTGGCGTGGATGATTTTCGGCGTAATGACATTAGGGTTTTTCCTGCTGCTCATTCCGGCACTTCATTATGAAATGCCGGGAAATCCTGCAGTGGCGCACATGGGCATTGATAATTCATTGGGAAATATGGAAGGAAAGGAAGTACGCTTTGGTACAGCCGCTTCTACATTGTGGAGCATTACAGCTACATCTTCCATGAACGGTGGCGTGAATAGTATGCACGATAGCTATATGCCGATGGCGGGTGGAATGCAATTGCTCGGCATCATGGTCAATTCACTTTACGGCGGAGTAGGAACAGGAGTCCTTGGATTCCTGGTGATGATCATCCTTGCTGTTTTCATCGGAAGCCTGATGATCGGAAGAACCGGGCAATTTCTCGGGAAAAGAATCGGGATGCGGGAAATAAAAATTGCGGTGATCGTAACGCTTTTGCATCCGCTGTTATCGCTCGGGGGAGCAGCACTCGCGTGCAGTGTTCCGTCAGTCACAACACCAACACTGAACAACCCGGGCTATCATGGATTCAGTGAAATGATTTACGAATACACTTCAGCTTCATCGGCAGACGGAAGCGGGTTTGAAGGATTGGGTGATAGCACGCCGTGGTGGAATATCAGCTGCGGAATTGTGATCCTGCTTGGAAGATTTTTACCGATCATCGGTGCTGTTGCCATTGCGGGAATTCTTGCATCGAAAAAATTCCTGCCGGATAGTTCAGGAACGCTCAGGACAGATACGCCGACTTTCGGGTTGATGGTGTTCTCACTCATCTTCATCGTTTCGGCACTCGCGTTCTTCGCCGCACTTTCAATTGGGCCATTCGCGGAACATTTCAGTATGAAATAACCAGGAGAAAAAACCAATGACGAAATATAATTCAAATAAAAACCAGCAATAAAATAAAAATAAAACGTAACGAAACATCAGCAAACAAAAACAAAATGAAAACCAAATTACTCGGCATAGCTCTCCTTGCAGGATCAATGACAGCATTTGCACAAGATGACTCAACCGCTTATGAAAAAAAAGTTGAGAAAAGCGCTCCTTATGCGTGGGGCGATTTTACCTGGGTACAGGGAAACAGCCGCCTGCACCGCCAGGTGCTCGATTCCAAATATTTCACCGGCGACGTTACGATGGACATGAACTACAATTACAATTTCGCTCATCCCATCGATCATACGGAAAGCGGCTCGACAGCCTGTTTCCGCACCGACGAATTCAACGTTTCGTACATAGAAGCGGGCGGTGATTTTCACGATCCGGCGAGCGGCGCACGCGCACGACTCATGCTCCAGTTCGGCGCACGCGCTGTAGGCGTTCCGCGCAATGACGCAACGCCGCTCCGCGGGCAATACGACCTGTACACGGCGCTCCGCTTTGTAACGGAAGGATATGTCGGGCAGCATTTCAAGGTCTGGCATGGCGTTAACGTGGATGTGGGCATTTTCAAATCGTACGTCGGGCTGATGGGCTATAATAATTTCGAGAACTGGAATTACCAGAATTCGTTCACATCGGATAACACGCCCTGGTTCTTCACCGGCGCGCGTATCCAGACATTCCCGACCGATAAACTGAAAATAGAATACTGGATCGTGAACGGCTGGCAGACGTATGC
>DASTSF010000227.1:0-9214 GCA_035760825.1 Bacteroidia bacterium | reverse complement strand
ATTGAGCAGGACATCTTTTTCCCGTATCGTGCTGAACATGCTTTCGCCCGGTGAAAAACGCGGATGCGAAACAGGATGCAGCTCGGGCCAGATGAGCTCCTTGTGGCCGAGGTCGGGAAAGAAGATGAAATCCTTGAAATTGTGATAGCGCGATCCCGGGATGATGTTGTCGTGCTTGATCACTTTCAGCTTTTTGCGCAGGAACAGGAGAAGGTCCGTCGGCATCGCTTTGTCGAATACGAAACGGACCGGCGCGCCTTTCTTCCGCTTTTTGAGACTGCCGGAAATTTTTTCCACGAAGCTCTTCGAGATGTCGTTGTCGATGTCGAGCTCGGCATCGCGCGTGAGCTTGATCGTGTAAGCGTTCAGGCGGATGTATTCCGGCGAAGGGAAGATCTCGCGCAGGCAGAAACGGATCGCATCTTCGAGCAGCACGATGTACTGGTGCCCGTTGCGCGCGGGAAGAACGACGAAGCGGGAAAGTGTATCGGCCGGTATCTCGATCAGCGCATAGCGCGCTTTTTTGTTCCGCTGGTTGCGCTCGAGCTTTACGGCGAGGTAAATGGATTTGTCGCGCAGGTAGGGGAACGAGGGCGCGCTGTCGACCATGATGGGGAAGAGGTTCGGCATGATCCGGTCGCGGAAAAATTCCTTCACCCATTCACCCTGCTCGCGCGTCAGCTGGTGCTCGTCGATGATGTGGATGTGATATTTTTCAAGGTCGTGCAGGATGGAATTGTACACGCGGTCGAAACGTGACGATGATTCGATCACGCGCCGCTGTACCTGGTCGAGAATTTTTTTCGGATCGCCGCCGAAAAGCTCCTGCGCTTTTTTCCCGAGCTTGGTCATGCGCTTCAGCGTGGCCACGCGTACACGGAAAAATTCGTCACGGTTGTTGGAAAAAATGCCGAGGAAACGAAGCCGTTCGATCAGCGGGTTGGATTCATCTTCTGCTTCCTGCAGCACGCGGTCGTTAAAGGAAAGCCAGCTGATCTCGCGATTGATTAACGGAATTTTCTTCTTCTTCTTGATCATGGCAGCCTTCGTGCGGGCGTAAAATTAACGTGGAATGTGAATCAGCGACGGACTTAAGAATTATTTAACCTGCAGGGCTATTTTTTTTTGGGAAAATCGAACAGCGTCAGCTTCCCGGTTTGCAGCGGCAGCTTTTTCCACGAGTCGATATCGTACTCGATACCGGCTACCGCGGCTGTCGGCATTTCATCCATCTGCAATCCTGCAGTGACGTTCAGTACGTCCGAGATCACCGGGTTGTGACCGAAAAGCAGCGCCGACTGGAATTCATCTTCCAGCCGCCGGATCACGGAAAAATACTGGTCCACGCCCGACGCATACAGGAGATTGCTGATGCGGATCCGTGAAAGATCATACCCGAGATGGCGGGAAAAAATGATGGCGGTGGAAAACGCGCGGATGGCGGGACTCGAAACCAGCACGGGCGCAACGATGTGCTTCTTGATGCGTTCCGCCATTTCGCCCGCATCCTTATAGCCCCGGTCGCTGAGCGGCCGCTCGATGTCGGTGATGCTCCCGTGGTTCCACGACGACTTCGCATGCCTGATGAGCCAGAGCGTTTTCATTGCTCACAAGATAACAAGAGATGCCGGTTTTGCCAACGGGAAATGCAGCGTCCCGGGAAAATAGCGTTCCCGGTGCCGGGAAGCCCTGTGAAAATTCTTCCGTGAAAAAACGCCGCTCAGTTCCCTTTGGCCAGCCACGCTTCGGGATCGAGCTTGCCGACGCCTTTCCACACTTCGAAATGAAGAATGGTTTCGCCCGAATCCGTATCGGTAGAGACTTTCCCGATGTTCTCTTTCGTCTTCACTTTGTCGCCCAGCTTCACGAACACCTCTTCGAGTTTCGCATATACGGTAAGATATTCGCCGTGGCGCACGATGACAAGCCACCCGGAACCGGGAATGTTCGTCACGCCTGTTACTTCCCCGTCGAATACGGCGCGCGCATTCGCCCCTTCCGTCGTGCTGATGTCGATCCCGTTGTTGTACACGTAAACGTCTTTCAGCACGGCATGCGGCTGTTTCCCGAAATGGCTGGTGATCGTTCCCTGCGCAACGGGCCAGGGGAGCTGTCCCTGGCTGCCCGCGAAGCTGTTGCCCAGCTTCACGGCATCGGGTGTAAGCGGGGGCGTTTTGTCGGCGGAAGCGGGCGTGTTGCTTTTCGGGTTCGATGCGCCTTTGTCGCCGGTGTTGTTTTTCGGCGGATTATTTTTCGCGGCGGCGGCAGCGGCCGCTGCTGCGCGCTGGGCTTCCTCGGCGATGAGCTTCTGGATGGCGGAATCGATATTGGCTTTTTCGGTTTTCTTTTTCTGCAGATCGTCATTGAGCTGCGTTTCTTTCGTCTGCAGGGTGCGGAATGTTTTATCCTTGTCTTCTTTCTCCTGCGCCAGCGAATCTTTTTCGTCCTGCTGGTTGCCAAGCAGCTGTTGCTTGTCCTGGCGCTGCTGCTCCAGCGCGCGGATCTCGTCGTTCAGCTCCTGCTGCCGGTCACGGATCTTGTCTGCCTGCTCTTTTCTTCCGTCGCCGATCTGCTGGATATAACGCATGCGGAGAAAGGCCTGGTTGAAATCATCAGCGGAAAAGAGAAACATCATCCGCTGGTAGGCGTCTTCGTTCCGGTAGGCGAACACGATCATTTTCGCGTAATCGCGCTTCAGCTGGGCGATCTCGGAATCGAGCTCCGTGACGTACGAATTATTTTCCGCTATCTGGCTGTCGAGCGAAGCGATCTCGCTGTTGATCTCCGCCATCAGCGCTTCACGCGCTTCGATCTTCTTGTTCAGCGCAAGCAGCTGCCCGAGCGAAAGGGTTTTGCTGCGCCTCGTTTCTTTCAGCAGTTTATCGGTGAGATCGATCTGCGTCTGGAGATTTTTTTTCTTCAGCTCGAGATCGGATTTGTCCTGCTTCACCACTTTCGGCTTCGACGATTTCTTCTTTTTCTTCGCCTGCGCAAAGCCCAAAGGCGTAGCTACAAGCAGCAGGGCAAGAAACATCGCGACCGAGGCCAGGTGCTTAATGCTTATCCTGCTGATCCTGGGGAATAATGATCGGGGTGCAGTCATCGGGTATCGAGAATGGAAAATCGAAATGTTTGTTCAGCGAGATTTTCTTGTAAGTGATATCAATGCTGGCCGACTTCTGCGTTCCTTTTGCATTGAAGAACGCATGGTGCGGGAACGAAAGCGAATCCTCTTTCTGCATGTCGCTGTATTCCGCGGTAAAGGTCCGGTTCTGGGAATCGATGAACAGGATCTTCATGATCTTAAACGTGGAAGGGTCGAGCGATATTGTCTGCAGCGGATCGTCCGGCTGCTTCTGCTGGTCGAGCACTTTTTTCAGCTTGCGTTTGCGGATGGTGCTCAGCGTATAGTTGCATTCGTTCTCGTTCACGGAAGAATGCAGTTTTTCGTCGTCTTCGTAGAACGAAACGCTGTTGCCGATCAGCAGCGACTGCATCAGTTCGAAATCCACGTCCGTGCCGAGGAGCTGGCTCAGGTAAATAAAGTCGCCGGAGAAATACGAGCAATCGGGAAGGCCGCCGTCGCCGATGTAGCGCACGAATTTCACGCTGTCTTTCGTAATGAGGATCCGCGCCACCTTGATGCCGATCACCGGGTCCATGATCTGCATCCAGATCACGCTGTCGCGGCGCATGCGCAGGCTGACGTCGAAACTGAACCTCGTGCTGTCGTCACCGGCTTCGCAATCGAGCTTGGCGGAAAGCCATTCGAAACGGAATTCTTTTTTCCGCATCTCGCTGATCAGCGCGCGCGGCAGCTTCCGGTCGAGGCGGCAGTTTCCCGGCGGGCGGCTCGTTGTATCGGCGGCTACCTGCTTTTTCTTTTTCTTCACCCGGCACGATGACAGGGCCGATGAGCCGGCGACGAGGATGAGCGATAAAATGAACGCTCTCAGGAGAATGGAAATACGGGGCATGCTGTTGTCAATCATTCCTGCAATTTTCCGGTGCTTATTTTTTTATCGAGATCGGGATTGCTACCGCCTTTTTCTTTTGCTTTTTTCCAGTATTTCATCGCGTCGTCCGCGTTGCCGAGCCTGTACTGGATGTCGCCCATGCGCTCGTTCATGCGTGCGTTGTTCGGGTCTTTTGTCAGCGCAACGCTCATCCACGTTTTGGCGGCGGCGTAATCCGAAAGCTTGAATTCGAGCCAGGCCAGCGTTTCCGTATTCGCGGCGGAAGGATCATGCGCCACGACTTTGAGCATCATTTTTTCCGCATTGTACAGCTTCATCCCGCGGTCGAGCAGTGACGCGGAATAGGAAGCCATGAGCGCATAGTTCGCCGTGTCTTTCGCGAGAATTTTTTCCGTGAGATCATCCGCTTTGTCATCCTTGTCGCAATGCCGGTACGCATCGATGAGCACGAGATCCATTTTCATTTCTTTCTGCGGATCATCGAAAAGATAATCCACGCCGGCGGAAATATTATCGGCCGCCTGGCTGTACTGCTTATTGCCGTACTGGATCATGCCGAGGTAGAAATAAGCATCGGGCTGCGCCGGGAAAAGTTCGAGAATGTCCTTGCAGTCTTTTTCCTGCGTTGCATTATCCTTCAGCTGGTCGTTGATCATCATGATCCGCTTCCACGGCTCGTACATGTCGGGATTGATCGACGTCGCCTTGTGATACTGTTCGCGCGCATCTTTGAATTTCCCGTTCTTATAAAGCAGGTTCCCGTACAGCACGTATACGCCGGCTTCATCCGGGTGGATCCTTCTCAATACGCGGCAGAGCGAATCCGCTTCCTTCTGGCGGGCCGGCGTGAGCGCAGGAGCGGAATCCGCAAGCGGGTACCACTTGTTGAAGAGGTCGATCTTTTCATTGAGATCATCCGGCTCCTCGAACCCGTGCTCTGCTTCTGCAAACGCTTTGTCGTATTGCTTCTGCGAATAATAATAATCGGCGAGCTTCAGGTGCGGCGTCACGTCGTACGGAAACACCACCGTCATCTTCCGGAAAATCTCAGCGGCTTTCGCGGGCATGCCGTTCAGCGTATAGAAATCGGAAAGGCGGATGTAATAATCCATTTCTTCCGGGAACGCATCGACGAGCTTCACCAGCGCTTTTTCTTCCGAGGCGATGTCTTTCTGCTCGTGGTAAATGGTGATCCTGCAGCGGGTGAGCGTATCCGAAATTCCCTGGATCGCTTCGATCCTGTCGTAGGTCTTCAGCGCGTCGTCGTATTTTTTCGCTTTCGTGAGCGATGCGGCATAGCGGTACAGCAAATCCACGTTTCCCGGATCAGCGTCCGACATGTCCTGGAAAATCTTCGTGGCCTCGTCGTCTTTCCCGTTCACCTGCAGCAGCTCCGCGTAGCGGAATTTGTACCACTGGTTATCAGGGTTGAGCTGCGTGGCTTTCTGGGCGTATTTCAGCGCGCGGTCGGCCTGGTTGAGCTGCCAGTACATGCCGGCCACTTCGTAATTCGCGGCAGCATTGTCGGGATTCATGTTCAGCACTTCCTGGAACTCGCCGAGCGCCTTGCTGTAATTCCCCAGCGATTTTTCAATGCAGCCCTGGATGAAAACGGATTGTTCATCGGCCTTGTTCGCTGTGATCGCGTCGTCGCGCTGCTTCGGGGAATTCCCGAAATTGTTCGTATCGCCGGAATTCGTCGCGGCCTTCTGGTGCCTGCAGGAAGATCCCGCAAGAACAAGGAAAGCCGACAGCACGAATACGAAAAACCGGTTCATTTTTCGGATCAGATTTTTATCGTCGAATAATCGCTGATGCTCACGTCGAGCGTTTCGCCCCCGCCTGTTATTTCCGCCGCTTTGCCGATCATCGAGTTCCTGATGGTGGCGTCGGTGATCTTTGTGTCCGGCTGGACGATGCTGTTCGAAACAAACGAATTGACGAGGGTGCAGTTGCTGCCGATGGAAGCATGCGGACCGACCGTCGTATTTATGAGGGAGACATTCTCGCCGATGTAGCAGGGCGGGATGATCTCCGAATTATCGGAACGCACCGAGGAGGAAACAAGCGCCTCTTCATCCTTCTTGAATTCCAGCATGCGCTGGTTGGTGTACACGGTGGCGTCTTTGTTGCCGCAGTCGAGCCATTCGGTGACTTTCCCCGGCGAGAATTTCACACCTTTCGATTTCATGTTTTCCAGCGCGTTCGTAAGCTGGAATTCTCCCTTGTCGCGGATGTTGTTGTCGAGCAGGTATTGCAGCTCGCTGCGCAGGTTCGCCCCGTCGCGGAAATAATAAATGCCGATGATGGCGAGATCGCTGACGAACGTCTGCGGCTTCTCCACGAAATCCGTGATGACGTTTTCCGCATTCACCTTCACCACGCCGAATGCGCGCGGATCGTCGATCTTCTGTACCCAGATGATCCCTTCTTTCGAAGAATCGAGCCTGAAGTCGGCTTTGAAAAGCGTGTCGGCAAATGCGACGACCACTTTTCCGTCGAGCACGGGCGCTGCGCACATGATGGCGTGCGCGGTTCCGAGCGCTTCTTCCTGGTACCAGATGCTGCCTTTCGCGCCGAGGCGGCCGGCCACATTCACGAGCATGGCTTCCACTTCTTTTCCGAACGAGGGCCCGATGATGAAGGCGATCTCTTCCAGCGGTTCGCTGCACACCTGTGCGATGTCTTCCACGAGGCGCTCCACGATCGGTTTCCCGGCAACGGGGATCAGCGGTTTAGGTACGGTCAGCGTATGCGGGCGCATCCTTTTTCCCATGCCCGCCATTGGTATAATGATCTTCATAAAACCGGGAACAAACTGATGATTTGATAGTGATTATTCTGTTCTGTTACCATCTTTCGCAGCTGCAGCTGCTTACCGGTAACGGGTATGGTTTCATTTGGTGCCGGTGTGGCCGAATCCGCCGCTGCCGCGTTCTGATGTTGTCAGCTCCACGGAGGAGATCCATTCCACCTGCTCGTGCTTTGCAAATACGATCTGCGCAATGCGCTCCCCATTCTCGACGGTGAACGCGCTATTGGAAAGATTGACAAGAATGACCTTGATCTCTCCCCGGTAATCGGCGTCGATCGTTCCGGGACTGTTGAGCACGGAGATCCCGTGTTTCGCGGCAAGCCCGCTTCTCGGGCGCACCTGCGCTTCGTATCCTTCCGGTATTTCCATGAAAAGGCCGGTAGGAATAACGGCGCGTTCGAGCGGTCTGAGGGAAACGGGCTCTTCGAGGTTGGCGCGCAGGTCGAGACCGGCCGCGTGAGCCGTTGCGTATTCGGGGAGCGGATGCCCGGACTGGTTGATAACCTTGATTTTCAGCATCAGAGCGAAGGTACGGATTTTAGCCCGTCGGCCGGGAAGTACGCCGCAGCAACCTCCCGGGTTTTTCCACAATGAAAATGACGAGTATGAAAACGATGAAAAGCAGGTTGCGCAGCAGCAGGTCGGTGGCCGCTTTACCGGTGGAAATGAAATAATAACCGGCGAAAAAGAGTGCGAGCGCGAGCCCGGTATACATGAGCAGGCGCGGAAGATCGTATTTCACGTGGTAGTAGCGCTGTCCGAAAATATACGACAGCACCATCATCACGGCATAACAGATAAGCGTCGCCCAGGCCGATCCCATGTAGCTGTGAAAATAACCCTGCGAAGGGATCCAGGCGAAATTCAGCACGAGCGTTATGAGCGCGCCGAAAAGCGTCAGCCACATCCCGAAACGCGTCCGCCCGGTGAGCTTGTACCAGATGGAAAGATTGAAATACATGCCCAGGCAGAGGTTCGCAAAAAGCAGGATAGGCACAACCGGTATGCCCACGCGGTATCGTTTGCCGACGAAATACTGTATCCAGGAAAGATTGAGCGTGGTGCCGAGGAAAATGAGCAGGCAGAACAGCAGGAAGTATTTCAGCACGCGCCCGTAAAGGATATGCGCATCCTGCTCTTTCTGCTGCGCGAAAAAAAACGGTTCGGCCGCATACTTGAATGCCTGGATGAAAATGGTCATCAGGATGGAGATCTTGTAGCAGGCGCCGTAAATGCCCACCTGCGCTTCCGAAATATCGGCCGGCAGCAGGTATTTCAGAAGTATCCGGTCCATCGTTTCATTCGTCATTCCCGCAAGACCGACAACGAGCAGGGGCATGGAATAGCCCATCATGCGCTTCCACAGCGGCCAGTTGAACCCCGAACGCACCTGCACCAGCTCGGGCAGCAGCAGCAGCACGGAAACACAGTTGGCGATGAGCTGCGCCACGAATGCATAGCCTATGCCGATGGCGGGATTGTAGAAGCTTCCCCAGAACGATTCGGGATGGTGCTCGTATGCCCATTTGCAATAGCCGATGAGGAAGAAGTTGATCAGCAGGTTGACGGCGATGTTCACGAGCTTGACCGTGGCGAAACGCTTCGCCTTGTTCTGCTCGCGCAGCTTCGCGAACGGAATCGCCGTAAGCGCATCGGTGGCTACGATAAGGATGACCCAGATGACGAATTCTCCGTGTCCCGGGTAACGCAGCACATCCGCGATCGGGCCTGCGAAGAGGATCACCGGCAGCGTGAAAAGAACCGTGGAAACGAAAAGCGAGCGCAGCGCCGTGCTGTAAACAAGACCCTTGTTCTGTTCCGAAACGGAAAAATTGAACAGCCCGGTTTCCATTCCGTAGGTGAAAAAGACATTGAGAAAGGACATGTACGCGTAAAACTCCGTGTTGATGCCGAAGTCGGCCGGGTGCCCGAAAATGTAGGTGTAAAACGGCGTCAGGGCATACGTCAGCAGCCGTCCGAAGATGGTGCTCATCCCGTACACGGCGGTCTGCCCGGCAAGTTTCTTAAGCGGATTCACGGTTGAAGTACGACGAAGTTCCCTCTAAAACAAGTAGTGTAAGAGAAGGCGCGCGTGTTTTTATCCACGGCAAAACGTTAACTGAGGAAATACGCAAAATGCAGTATTTTGAAAACGGGAGGTCAAAAATAACTTTGGAGAGTGACTTTTAGTATCCGCGGGAATTATGCATTCGGAATGTTTAACAGTTTGGCGCTGTTTTTGAATGCATTTCGCGACCGGGTAAAAAATCAGCATATCCCTTCTTCTGCCCGGTGGAGGGAGGAAAATTCTTCTAAATTTGTAAACCATTAACCTTAAACCAACGAAGTATGAAATCCGCAAAATTTGCAGTGCTTTTCGGTGCGTTGAGCCTTGTTTTCATGGGGTGCCCCTACCAGGCGA
>DASTSF010000226.1:0-19393 GCA_035760825.1 Bacteroidia bacterium | reverse complement strand
TTCTTTTTCGTTCTGCCGGGAAAGAATGGCGATGCGCGTGAGCCCGGAACCGAGGTCGTCGTGGATGTCTTTCGCGATGCGTACGCGTTCGGTCTCGCCGGCTTCCCGCGCGGCTTTTTCCTCGCGGTTACGGATAATGATCTTCCGCCGCGACCAGAACAGCAGGATGGAAAAAGCAAGCAGGAGCGACGTGGCGGCGAGTCCCGCGATGAAATAGTTCCGCTTTTCAATGATAAGATCGCGTGACGAAATGCCGAGGCGGTCGATCACCTGTTTCTGCTTCAGCACGTGGATCTCTTTCTCTTTTTTTTCAGTGTCGAACTTCACCTGCTGTATGGCGAGCTGCTTTGCCGTGTTGTCGCTGAATTCTTTTTCCTGCAATTCGGAATACTGCGCTTCGTACAGCATGGCGTTCCGGTAATCGCCGGTCTCTTCGCAGAGCTGTGCGAGCGCGTGGCACGATTCACGGATGAGCCGCGCGTCTTCCGTGGCAAGTCCGCAGACGCGGGCCTGCTTCAGGTACGAGATCGCTTTCGCCTTGTCGCCCTTGTGATGCCAGATCTCGCCGTAATTGTAATAGATAAGCCCTATCGCCCCGGAATCGCCGAGCGTTTTCCCGATGCCGAGCGCCTTCTGCGACCACACGAGAGCGGAATCGAACTGCGACCGCACGCTGTAATAATTCACAATGTTATTGTACACCATCAGCAGCTCGCGTTTCACGCCGAGCTGTTGCGCAATGAGGGTGGCCCGTGAAAAATTCTGCATCGCTTCGCTGTATTTTCCCAGCGAAACGAGGATCGTTCCTTTGTTGGAACAGGCGCGTGAAAGGCTGAGCGAATCATTGGCTTCCGTGTACAGCGCGATGCTGCGGTCGGTGTAGCGGAGCGCTGCCGAATCATTGCCAAGCTGGTGATACAGCTGCCCGATGTTCTGGCAAGACGAGCCGATCTTTGCCGGATCGCCGAGGGTTTCTTTCATGGAAAGCGAAAGCAGCTGGTACTCGAGGCCTTTGGCGTAATCGCCGATCGCGTTGTACACGCTGCCGATGTTGTTGTAGGAATTCGCAAGACCTTTTACGTCGTTCAGCTCCTTTTTGATGTCGACGGAAAGAAAATACGATTCGAGCGCTTCCGCATATTTTCCCGTGGCGCGGTAAATCTCCCCGATGTTGTTGTAGCTGCCCGCGATTCCTTTGCTGTACCCGATCGACGTGTAAAGAGCGAGCGCTTTGTTGTGGAAGACAAGCGCGGAATCATACACGCTCAGGTTGTCGTACGTGTTGCCGATGTTGTTGCAGGCTTCTCCCTCGCCGCGTTTGAAGCCGAGCGAATGTGCGAGCTTAAGCGCGTCGAACCCGTATGCGAGCGCGGTGCGCGGGCGGCTGCGTTTCAGCTGCCAGGAAAGCTCGTTGAGCGTGTTCACCCGCGACGTGTCGGGCTTTTCCGCGTTGAGCGCACGGACCAGGCTGTCGATGTTCGCCTTCTGGCCGGAAAGGATTCCGCAGAGGAACAGGGCGCCTGCCGCAACGAGCTTTTTCATAACCGCGATTATGTTTGTGAAAATCGGGAATTGGCGGGGAATGGCAAAGAAAACAACCCGGCGGTGGAAAAGAATTTTAAATGAACAGGAAGGAGGGAACGGATAGCCCGGATGGAAGCGCTTTATCCCGCGCAGCGGATAATAGCGACAGCCGGAACGAAGGGAATAAGAAGTAATGCAGGTCCGCTCCCGGAATCCGTGAACAGCAGCGGTATCCGCTTTTCAATAAAAATTAACTTTGATCTTCCTCTCCGCAAGGGCGGAAAGCACGGAAGTTGAACATCGAACCTTGAACATTTATGTACGGCGAATACAAACAATTTCTCGAATCGGAGCTTCGCTCCATTGATGAAGCAGGACTTTTCAAGCGTGAACGCGTGATCACTACGCCGCAGGGCGCCGTGGTGAAAGTGAACGGAAAAGACGTGATCATTTTCTGCGCGAATAATTACCTCGGACTTTCCTCGCACCCGAAAGTGATCGAAGCGGCGCACAGGACGCTTGACACGCATGGCTACGGAATGTCCAGCGTGCGCTTTATCTGCGGTACGCAGGATATCCACAAAACGCTCGAAGAAAAGATCGCGAAATTCCATGGCACGGAGGACAGCATTCTTTACGCAGCCTGCTTCGATGCGAACGGCGGCGTGTTCGAGCCTCTCTTCGGTGAGCAGGATGCCATCATTTCCGACGAGCTCAATCATGCGTCCATCATCGACGGCGTGCGCCTGTGCAAGGCCCAGCGTTTCCGTTATAAGAACTGCGACATGAACGACCTCGAGGCGCAGCTCAAAGCCGCGGCGGGTTGCCGCTTCAGGATCATCGTCACCGACGGCGTTTTTTCCATGGACGGCTTCGTCGCGCCCATTGATAAGATCTGCGATCTCGCCGACAAATACAACGCGCTCGTGATGGTGGATGAATCGCACGCCACCGGGTTCATCGGCAAAACGGGGCGTGGCGCAACGGAAGCGAGCGGGGCGATGGGAAGAGTCGATATCATCACCGGCACGCTCGGCAAAGCGCTCGGCGGCGCGATGGGCGGATTCACCACGGGGAAAAAAGAGATCATCGAGATGCTGCGCCAGCGTTCACGCCCGTATTTGTTTTCCAATTCGCTTGCGCCTTCCATCGTCGGTGCGTCCATCGCCGTGTTCGACATGCTGAGCGAAACCACCGCTTTGCGCGACAAGCTCGAAGCGAACGTGAACTATTTCAAAGCCGGCATGGACCACATCGGTCTCGAATACAGGAAGGGCGATTCGGCGATCGTTCCCGTCATGCTGTACGATGCAAAACTTGCGCAGCAATTCGCGGAAAAGCTGCTCGCGGAAGGAATTTACGTCATCGGCTTTTTCTATCCCGTCGTTCCCAAAGGCCAGGCGCGCATACGTGTGCAGCTGAGCGCAGGTCACGAAAGAGAACATCTCGACAAAGCGATCACCGCATTTGAGAAGATAGGCAGGGAACTGGGTGTGATCAAATAGCCGGCAGCAAACATCAAGCGGGCTGGAATCACCGGAGCCGTCCCGGGAACGGGAAGACGCTGTGTGGTCTTTTGAGACACGTTCCGGCGTCTCACTGCTCACTTCTCACCTGTACATTTTCTACATTTGAGCATCCGGCCATGAAACTTCGCGCCCTGCTGCTCGCTTTTCTTTTCCCTTTGTTTCTCTGCGCGGGAAACGGCGATACGCTGGAAACTTACCTGAAATCGGTTCCCCGGGATACGGCAGCTGTCAATAAGCTGATGGCGATTTCCGAAAAGTTGTCGCGCACGGACGAGGATGCCGCCAGGCGCGTCGCGGAAGAAGCGCTGGCCATCGCGAAAGAAACGGGTGATAAACCTTCGGTGGCGCTCGCCATGCTGACGCTCGGTGTTCGTTACATGAACGAAGGCGATTACGTGAAATCCTCGCAGTTTCTTTTTCCTTCCATGACCACGGCCGACAGCATCGGCAACAATACGATCCGCCTGCGTGTGATGAACAGCCTCGGGAACCTGTACGCGCGGCAGAACCAGTTCAAAGAAGCGGAAGGTTATTATGAGAAAGCGCTCGCGCTGGCGCGGGCTGTTCACAACCGCGACAAGGAAGGGATGATCCTCGGCAACCTCGGCAACATCTATTACCTGCAGAGCGAAGGCGACAGCACCTCGCTGGACAAATCCATTTTCTATTACCAGCAGGCGTTGAAAATTTCCCGGGAGGACAACGCGGTTTACCGCGAGATCAATGCGCTGAACAACCTTACGCTGGTGTACGGCGACAAAAAGCTGTACGCGCAGGCGCTCGCGGTCTGCGATACGCTGCTGGCGCTCATAACAGCGCACAGGGACAGCGTCGATCTCGTGTATCTCTACGTCAATTACGCACGGATCTACCGCTACCAGGGTGATTATGCAAATGCCATCGCCAATTTCAACCGTTCGCTTCTGCTGGCGCAAACGCTCGGCATGAAGGACATGATCGCGGAAGATTACCACAGCCTCGCCATCTGCTACAGCCTCACCGGCGATTACAAAAAAGCGTACGAATACCAGGACAAATACACGGATCTCCAGAATTCCCTTGTCAATACGGAGAATACGCAGATCATCTCCGACCTGAAAAACAAGATACGCACGCAGGAAAAGGAAAACGTGATCGCTTCGCTGAAACAGCGCAACGAAGTGGCTGACCTGCGCAACAGCCGGCAGAACATTTACCTCGGTGTTTCCATTGCCGGTGTACTGATCTTCATCGTGCTTGCGTTTCTTTTCTTCACACGTGCGCGCATGAAGGAGGAAGCCAACCGCAGGCTCGGCCAGCAGAATGATGTCATCGCGCAGAAGAACAAGGAGATCACGTCTTCTATCCAGTACGCGCAGCGCATCCAGCAAACGCTTCTCGCTTCGGAAGATTCCCTCCGCAGCCGGCTCGGGGAATTCTTCATTTTCTATCGCCCGAAGGACATCGTCTCCGGCGATTTTTACTGGGCAACCGAAAGAGTGGAAACAGGGGGCAACAGAGCGGAGAGATCTCCTTTCTGGCTCGCCGTATGTGACTCCACGGGACACGGCGTTCCGGGCGCGTTCATGTCGCTGCTGAATATTTCTTTTCTCAATGAAGCCATCAGCGAAAAAGGAATGTCCGCTCCCGGTGATGTTTTCGGTCACGCACGGAAACGCCTCATCGAAAGCATTTCGCAGGAAGGTGCGCAGGACGGCATGGACGGTACGCTGTTTGTGTTCGAAGGGAACAGGCTGCGTTACGCGGCGGCGCATAATGCCCCGGTTGTTTTCAGGAACGGTGTGATGATGGAATTGTCGTGCGACAAGATGCCGGTGGGAAAATCTCCGCATGAGCAAACGCCGTTCACCACGTTTGAAACGGAGCTGCGGCCGGGCGATGTTGTGTATGCTTTTACGGACGGCTATGCCGACCAGTTCGGCGGGCATGACGGGAAAAAATTCAAATACAAAAACCTGCTGAAGCTTCTCGGTGATACTTGTCACCTCCCGATGGCAGAGCAGAAGAAGTTGCTGGAGAAAAAATACGATGAATGGAAAGGCGCGCTCGAGCAGGTGGATGACGTGCTGGTGGTGGGTTTCCGGGCGTGACGTTATTTCCTATTTTTGATCAAATCCTTCCCGAATGTATTTTTCTTCCGAGTGGCTGAAGCAACGGCTCTCTTCCATTTCCGACCGGCAGCTGCAGATCGAGGAGCAGATCATTTTCATGACGAGCGCCAGCGATTTTCTCGTCGAAGAATGCTACGCGATCTGCCTGGAACTGCTCGAAGAAGGGGAAAAAACCGGGAACCCCGATCTCTGCGGGTTCGCCCTTCTCGGGATGTCGTATTATCACCGCATGCACGGCAATATGGAGAAAGGAAATGCGCTCGAGAGCAGGCTGGAAAATCTTTTGCCGGAAATGAAGGAATCATTTCCCACGGCCATTGTCCTGCAGATGCTCGCGTTCAATTACTGGTCGGTGGGGCAGCGGGACCGGGCGTTTGAATATGCCTACAGCAGCGCGCGGATGACGGAAAAGATCGGCGGAGAGGGAAGAGGATGGTCGGCATTCCAGTTCGGCGTTTTTTATTCCGACATGAAGGATTACGATCTCGCGCTCGAGAATTTTACCAAAGCGGAAGCACAATCAGCGGAGCTCGGTCTCGTTTACCAGCTGGCACGCTCGCGATCGGGAATAGCAGGTGTTCATCTCGGCAGGAACCGCCTGGAAGAAAGCCTTGCCTATAACCGGCTCGCGCTCGAAGGCTACCGCTCCTGCGGGCACCAGACCGCGCTCAGCCGCGCGCTCAACGATCTCGGCGTGATCACGCGGAAGCTCGGGAACAACGCCGAAGCGGAAACGTACCTGCGCGAAGCGCTTTCCATTCGTGAGCTGCAGAAATACGTTCCCGGCATCATCACTTCGCAGATGGAGCTCGCCCACGTGCTGATCGCGAATGGCGACAGCGAAGAATCGGGAGAGCTGCTGGGAAAAGCGCTGGCGCTTGCCGAACGCACCGGCTCGAAACAGAAAATCGCGGAATGCCATCGTCTCCTTTCGGAATTGTACAAGCTGAAAAAAGAACCGTGGAAAGCGCTGGAGCACCTCGATAAATTTCATGAAGTAAGATCCGGCATAGCCGGCGAGGAAGCCTCGAACAGGATACAGCATCTCCAGCAGAAATTCGCAACCGAGAAAAGCAGGCAGGAAGCGGAGATCCACCGGCTCAGGAATGTCGAGCTCAAAAAAGCGTACGAAGAGATCGAGGAGAAGAACAGGAGCATCACTGACAGTATTCATTATGCGAAACGCATCCAGCGCGCACTGCTGGCGACGGACAGTTTCATCGCGCGTTACGTCCCGGAATTTTTTGTGCTTTACAAACCGAAGGATATCGTCAGCGGCGATTTCTACTGGGCGGCAGCGGGAACGGGGAACAGGGAACAAGGCGCACATCTTCCGGATGACGCGAACGCGCCCCGCTCTTTTTACATCGCCGCCTGCGACTGCACCGGTCACGGCGTTCCGGGCGCTTTCATGTCGCTGCTCAGCTTTTCTTTTCTCAACGAAGCAATTAACGAGCGGAAGCTTTCGCTTCCCGGGAATATCCTCGGTTACGTCCGGGAAAAGCTCGTTACGTCCATCAGCGATGACGGGCAACGGGACGGCATGGACTGTACGCTGGTTTCTTTCGACGATAAAAAGAAGCAGGTTGCGTACGCTGCGGCGTACAATGCGCCTGTGCTGGTGCGTAACGGTGAAGTAAAAGAGCTAAGCGCGGATAAAATGCCGGTGGGAAAATCGGAAAATGCGACGCCGTTCTCCACGTTCACCTGCGATGTGCAGGAAGGCGATGTGCTTTATCTTTTCACCGACGGCTACGCCGACCAGTTCGGTGGTCCCCGCGGGAAAAAGCTGCGGCACAAAAACCTGCTCCGTATCCTCGGGGAAATAAATCACCTGCCTTTGGCGGAACAGAAAAGTGTATTGGAAGAACGGCATGCGGAATGGAAAGGTGATCTCGAGCAGCTGGATGATATTCTCATAATGGGTTTACGTATCTGACAAACTACAGCTGAAACGGCGATGCGGTCCCGACGGAATTTCCTGTTTTTCTTTTTCCTGCTGCTGTGTGCGGGATCGTACGCGCAGGAACGTGACCAGCTGCGCGCGGCCGTAAAACAGCTGGCGGAAGAAACGGTTGATACGACGCGCGTCAACCTGCTCAATGAGATCGGGTGGGACACGAGCTACGACAATCTTTCGCTGGGACTTAAATACTGCCGGGAAGCATTGAAGCTCGCCGAAGAAATTCATTACGACAAAGGGCAGCGTGTGGCCTACAATTACATGGGCACCATTTACCAGGATATGGGCGAGCTCAGCAATGCCCTCGACGCTCACCTGAAAAGCCTGCGCATTGCCGAAAAAAATTCCAACCCGGGAGGAATGGCGACGTCATACATGAACCTCGGCCTGTTGTATTCCTCCATGCACGATCCGCAGCAGTCGCTTGTCAACCTGAAGAAAGCGCAGCAGATTTTCACGGAGATGAAAACAGACCGTGGCATGGCGGCTGCCAGCGACAATCTTGGCGCCATTTACATCGAACTGGACAGCTTCGCTGCGGCCGAGCGGGAATTTTCTTCCGGGTATGCGCTCGCCGTGAAGATCGGCAAGCCGGTGATGCAGGCGCATTGCCTCGAAGGACTTTCCAAATGCTTCCAGCAGAAAGGTGATACGGTTGCGGCAGATGCGTATATGCTGCGCGCCCTGCACATCTGCGATTCGCTGCAGGATGATTATGATCTCTCCCAGGGAATGGTGAGCTACGCGGATCTTCTCACGGAACGCGGACGTTTCGATAAAGCGGAGATCTACCTTCAGAAAGCGCTCGCGATTGACCGCAGGATCGGGATGACGGATGAAGAAGCGGACATCATGCGCGAGTTCGCAGACCTCTACGAAAAATGGAATAAAAAGGACCTGGCGATCCTTTACCTGAAAAAATATTATTCGGAAAAGGACAGCATCAGCGGAGAAAAAGTGCAGCGCCACCAGAAAGAGCTCGAGGCGGTGTATGAGAACGACAAAAAAGTAAGCGAGATCGCACACCTGACGAAGGAAAAAACCATGCAGACGGTGCTCCTCGGCGCAATGGGCGTCGGCGTGGTGCTGCTTCTCGCGTTTCTCGTCATTCTTTTCAACCGCAACAACCTCCGCCGGCGGACCAATGAGCAGCTCACTGCGCAGAACACGATCATCGAACAGAAGAACAAGGACATCACGGATTCCATCCAGTACGCACAGCGTATCCAGTCGGCCTTGCTCGCTTCGGGGGAAATGCTGCGCAACAATCTCGGCGAGCATTTTGTGTTTTACCTTCCGAAGGATATTGTCAGCGGCGATTTCTATTGGGCGGCAGCCGGTGCGAATGCGCCGTCCTCTTTTTACCTCGCTGTCTGCGACTGTACCGGGCACGGCGTTCCGGGAGCGTTCATGTCGCTGCTGAACATTTCTTTCCTGAATGAAGCCGTGAAACAGAATCGTCTTTCCCGTCCGGCAGAAATTTTCGATCACGTGCGGAAACGGCTCATTGAAAATATTTCCGGCAACGGAGATCCTTCTTCGGGCAGGCAGGACGGAATGGACGGCATTCTCGCGCATTTTGAAAATAATATCCTTACATACGCCGCTGCGCACAATGCGCCCGTGCTCGTGCGAAAAGGAAGCATCACCGAATTGCCGGCCGATAAAATGCCCGTGGGGAATTCACCGAAGAACGACGTTCCGTTCACTTCCCATGAAGTAAAGCTCGAACCGGGTGACGTCATTTATTTTTTCACCGACGGCTTCGCCGACCAGTTCGGGATGAGCCGTGAAGCATGGGCGTTGACGGCGGCGCCCCATCTCGCGGGCGGAAAAAAATTCAAGCACAAAAATCTCCGTGAACTGCTCGGAAAAATTTCACATCTGAAAATGGAAGAGCAGGAAAAGGAATTGCTAAACGCTTTTAGCGAATGGAAAGGTCCGCTCGAGCAGGTGGATGATATTCTCGTGATCGGAATAAGGGTCTGAGTCTGCTTTGCTACTTTTGGCGGATGCGGAAGGTTTTCACGCTGATCGTTTTGTTTGCGCTTATGCTCCCGGGTGTCGTCCGTGCGCAGGACAAAGCGCGCCTCCGCCAGTGCGTCGCGGCGCTCGACACGGTGCGCGAAGACACGACGCGCGCCGTAATGCTGAACGAGATCGGCTGGGACACCAGCTATGAAGATCTTGCTGTCGGGCTCACCTACGCGGAACGTTCACTCGAGCTTTCGAAGAAGATTGGTTTCAATCACGGGATGATGCTGGCGAATAACACGATCGGTACCATCTACACCGATATGGGCGAATACGACAAGGCGCTGCAGTCGCTGCACGATTGTCTTTCGCTCGCCGAGAAGGACGGCAACCTGTACAGCCAGGCGACTTCCTATCTCAACATTTCCATCGTGTACAAGGAAATGGGCGATAAGCAGAAAGCCCTTGCGGCCGCGCTCGAATCGCAGAAGATCTACCAGAAGATGGAGCTGAAGAAAGGACTCTGCGTCGTCAGCAATAACGTCGGCTCTTCCTATCTCGATCTCGACAGCGTGCAGAAAGCGATCGAATTTTTCTCCCTCTCCCTGCGTCTTTCACGCGAGCTTAAAAATCCCGATTTCGAATCGCATGCACTCAGCGGGTTGTCCGAATGTTTCGTGGAAACCGGCGATTCCGTCACCGCGGAAAAATACATCCTGCGCAGCATCGCGATCATGGATTCCCTGCACGATGATTACGACCGGGCCCAGGGAATTTATGACTACGGGAACCTGCTGGCGCATTACAACCGGTTCCCCGAGGCCGAAGCAAAATACAACGAGGCATTGCAGCTCTTCCGCAAGATCGGCATGACCGACGAGGAGAAAAGCGTGTGGGAAAGTTTTTCGGAATTGTATGAAAAGGAAAAAGATCCTGTCCGTGCCCTCGGTGCGCTGAAAAAATACATGCACCTGAAAGATTCGCTGCTGAATGAAAAAGTGCTGCAGCACCAGCACGAGCTGGAGACATTATACGAAACGGAAAAAAAGCAGAACCAGATCGACAACCTCACCAAGGAGCAGACGATACAGGATACTTACATGGCCGCGCTGGTTGCCGGTGTGGTGCTGCTCGTTATTATCCTGCTCATTCTTTTTAACCGCAACAAGCTCCGCCGCCGGACGAACCTCCAGCTGGAAAAGCAGAACGCCATCATCGAGGAAAAGAACAAGGACATCACCGATTCGATCAATTATGCGCGCAAGATCCAGGAAGCCATTCTGCCTTTGCCCCAGGGACTGAATGAGCAATTCTCCGATGCGTTCGTCTTTTACCTCCCCAAGGATATTGTCAGCGGTGATTTCTGGTGGTTCAGCGCGGGTGAAGAAGAATTCATTCTCGCCGTCGGCGATTGTACGGGCCACGGCGTTCCGGGCGGGTTCATGAGCGTCATGGGCGCTTCCTTTCTTTCCGAGATCATCAACGAAAAACGGCTCACCGCGCCCGACCAGATACTCAATACGCTCCGCCATAAGGTCGTCAACGCGCTCAAGCACTCGAATGTCGATGCGGGCGAGATCAGGGATGGGATGGATATCGTCGTCTGCAATTTTTCGAAGAACAACCGCATGCTTTCCTTCGCCGCCGCCAACAACCCGCTCTGGATCGCCCGGAAAGGTTCTGTCATCGAGTTCCCTGCCGACAAATTTCCCGTAGGACCGCACCACGATGTGGTCCGCGATTTTTCGCTGCAGCAGGCCGACCTTCAGCCCGGGGATATGATCTACCTGTTCACCGACGGTTACGCCGACCAGTTCGGCGGAAATGACGGGAAGAAGTTCAAGTACCGCCGCCTCAAGGACTTATTCGCCTCCGTCAGCGGTCTCAGCTGCAGTGAGCAGCATAAAGTGCTCCTTTCCGAGTTCGAAAAGTGGAAAGGTTCCCTCGAGCAGGTCGACGATGTTCTCGTTGTCGGCCTGAGAGTGTGATAATACGGCCTGTCCGGCCCCCGGGACGGTCCCGTTTTCAACATATTATTTGTTTATAAAATTTGGCGGGAGAGATTTTCTACTTATCTTCGCAGCCCCATTTAAGGGTACAGAACGCACGAAGAAGTATTATTCAACTGAAAATCAAGTGAATACGCTATCCTACAAAACCGTTTCCGCCAATAAGGCCACGGTAAAAAAATCATGGTTGCTGGTCGATGCCGAGAATGAAGCGGTGGGACGTCTTGCTTCCAAAGTTGCTTACCTCGTGAGAGGCAAGCACAAGGCTTCTTATACGCCTCACGTCGATTGCGGAGATAACATCGTTATCATCAATGCCGAGAAAGTTCGCTTTTCCGGTTCCAAAATGACGGACAAGGTTTATAAGCGTTACACGGGTTATCCCGGCGGACAGCGTTTCGCTACGCCGAAAGAACTTCTTGCGAGCGCACCTGAAAAGATCCTCGAGCACGCGATCGGGAAAATGCTTCCGAAAAACAAGCTCGGCGACCGTCTTCGCAGAAACGTTTTCATTTATGCCGGAACGGAACACAGCCAGTCCGCGCAGAATCCTGTAAAAATCGATCTCAATACAGTTAAAGAGCGCAAGTAATGGAAGTAACCAACACTCTCGGAAGGCGCAAGACCGCAGTCGCACGTGTTTACCTCACACGCGGTAAAGGTGATATCACCGTTAACGGCCGTCCTTACAAAGAATATTTTGCAACGACCGTTCTCCAGAACAAAGTCATCCAGGCCCTGGCGGTTCACAATCTCGTCGACCAGTACGACGTGAACGTTAACGTCGCCGGTGGCGGCGTGAACGGCCAGGCAGAAGCGATCCGTCTCGGCATCGCACGCGCCCTGGTTGAGAACGATGCGGAGCTGAAAGGAAAACTGCGTGCAGAAGGCCTCATGACCCGCGATCCCCGCATGGTGGAACGCAAAAAGTTCGGTCGCCGCAAAGCCCGCCGCCGCTTCCAGTTCAGCAAGCGCTAATTCAAACGATCTATTATCACAATATCCAGTCGAAAGTACATGTCAAGAACTTCTTTCAACGAGCTGCTCGAAGCAGGTGCACACTTTGGTCACCTCAAGCGTAAATGGAATCCCGCTATGGCTCCGTATATTTTTACGGAGAAGAACGGCATCCACCTGATCGATCTCAACAAGACGGTCGCGAAGATTGACGAATCATGCAATATCCTCAAAGGGATTGCACGTTCCGGCAAAAAGATCCTTTTCGTCGCAACAAAAAAGCAGGCGAAAGACATCGTTGCCGAAAAAGTGAAAAGCGTGGGAATGCCTTACGTAACGGAACGCTGGCCCGGCGGAATGCTGACCAACTTCGCCACCATCCGCAAGGCGGTGCGCAAGATGGCCGGTATCGACAAAATGGCTACCGACGGCACGTTTGAAAACCTTTCGAAGAAAGAAAAGCTCATGCTCAGCCGCGAACGCGCCAAGCTCGAGCACCAGCTCGGTTCCATCGCCGACCTTACCCGCCTTCCCGCTGCTATTTTCATCGTGGATATCGTAAAAGAGCACATCGCGGTGGCGGAAGCGAAACGCCTCGGCATCCCGACGTTCGCTATCGTCGATACCAACGCTGATCCGAACCTCGTTGACCATTCCATTCCGGCCAACGACGACGCTTCCACTTCTGTCAGCCTCATCATCGGCATCGTCTGCAAGGCAGTCGCTGAAGGTCTTGAAGAGCGCAAAATGGACAAGGACAAAGCCGAAGAGGAACGCGAAAAGGAAGAAGCCGAAGAGAAGATCTCCCGCTTCGAGAAAACGATCGACGAAGAAGAAGTCGCATCGACAGTGGCTGGCGGCGCCAAGCGCGGAAAAACCAGCCCCGCAGTTTCGAAGAACACAGGCGGTCCTTCCAAAGGCCCCAACAAAGGCGGTGGATCGCGCAAACCGACCCGCGCGTAATACAGTTTTTATTTCTAAAGCATTTTGAACATGACGGCTACTATCACTGCAGCAGACGTAAATAAGCTGCGCACCATGACGGGCGCAGGTATGATGGATTGCAAAAAAGCGCTCACCGAAACCAACGGCGATTTCGACGCGGCTATCGATCTTCTCCGTAAAAAGGGACAGAAAGTGGCTGCCAACCGCAGCGACCGTGATGCGAAAGAAGGACAGGTGGTAGCCAAAACGAACGGCGGCCGCGGTGTTGTGATCGTGCTGAACTGCGAAACGGATTTCGTGGCGAAGAACGATGATTTTGCGAAAGTGGCTGACACGTTTGCGCAGATCGCCCTCGACAAAGCGCCGGCTGATCTCGCTGCGCTTCTGGCGCTTCCTTTTGAAAGCACGACTATCGGTGAAAAAGTGATCGACCTCGTCGGAAAGATCGGCGAGAAGATCGAGCTTTCCCGTTACGAGCAGATCTCCGCTGCGAAAGTGGTGGCGTACAATCACCCCGGCAATAAGCTGGCCTGCATCGTTGGCTTCAACAAAGAAGCTTCCGACGATATGGCGAAAGACGTCGCCATGCAGGTGGCCGCGATGGCTCCCGTTGCTGTCGACAAAGACGATGTGGACACCACGACGCTCGAACGCGAACTTGATATCGCCCGCGAGCAGGTGCGTGCAGAAGGCAAGGCCGAAGATATGGTCGAGAAGATCGCGCAGGGCAAGCTGAACAAGTTTTACAAAGAGTCCACGCTGCTCAACCAGGAGTTCATCAAGGACAGCAAGAAATCGATTCGCCAGTACCTGCAGGGCTCCGACAAAGAGCTCACGGTAACGGGCTTCAAACGAATCGCTCTCGGATAATTCAATTTTCATTCCCCCGTTTTTCGGGGGATTTTTTTTGACCTGCCAATCCAAGGCCTATGAAATACAAACGCATTCTTCTCAAGCTGTCGGGCGAAGCCCTGATGGGCGAAAAGCAATTCGGCATCGATCATGAGATCCTCAACCAGTACGCGCAGGAGATCAAAAGCGTAGTGGCGGCCGGTGTGGAAGTAGCGATCGTGATCGGCGGAGGAAATATTTTCCGCGGCATCCAGGCGGCTGACGGAGGAATGGACCGCGTGCAGGGCGATTACATGGGCATGCTCGCCACGATGATCAACAGCATGGCGCTGCAGGCGGCGCTTGAAAAACTCGAGATACCGACGCGGCTCCAGAGCGCGATCGAAATGAAGCAGATCTGTGAACCGTTCATCCGCCGCCGTGCTGTGCGGCATCTTGAAAAGAACCGTGTCGTTATTTTCGGATCGGGAACAGGAAATCCTTATTTCACCACCGATACGGCCGCTTCATTGCGCGCTATCGAGATAGAAGCCGATGTAGTCCTCAAGGGAACGCGCGTCGACGGCATCTACACGGCAGATCCGGAAAAAGATAAAACGGCGACGAAATTCGAAACGATCACGTTCAATGAAGTCTATGAAAAAGGACTGAACGTAATGGACATGACGGCGTTCACGCTCTGCAACGAGAACAAGCTCCCCATCATTGTTTTCGACATGAACCGACCGGGGAATCTTTCCCGCGTCGTTACGGGCGAAAAAGTGGGAACCCTCGTCGCATTCTGAAATTATGCACGCATAAAAAAATCCGCCACCGGCGGATTTTTCATTAGTAACGGAACAGGAATTATTTTGTCAGCTTCCCGTAAGGAGAAAGGGAAGGTTCGCTGCCGTCGTCCCACTTTACCATGGCACCGCCGCTTTGCAGCTCGGTAACGGTTCCGGGATAAAGCATGACGCTGGAATTCCAGGAGGCCATTACCTTATCGCCGACTTTGAGATCCGACTGGTTGCAGAGCGTTTTGAGGTCCGTAACCGGAACGTCGAGCTTGTCGCCGTCGTCGTAAAGGATCGAATACTTGTCGGCGTTAACGGCCGTGATCGATCCGAGGTAGTAATTATTATTGGTCCATTTGGCGGCAACATGATCTCCGACTTTGAAAGCAGAGCCACCTTTGCAGGAAGAAGCTCCTGCGACAAGAACGAATGCGATAACGATCGCGGCAAAAGATTTGATGAATTTCATTGGTGTATGGATTTGAGTTTGTTTCCCAAATATACATTTTGAGCGCCAGCCCGGCCGGTCTTTACGCCGCAAACTTTTGCTATTTTTATCCATTAAACGCAAACAGATATGAACGAAGATCTTCAGCTTATCATAGAAACCGCGCAGGAAGCGATGGACCATGCCGTGAAACACCTCGAGGCGGAATTAGTGAAAGTCCGCGGAGGCCGCGCCAATGCTGGAATGCTGGACGGTATACACGTGGATTATTACGGGGTGAATACTCCGCTCAGCCAGGTGGCCAACGTGAACACGCCCGATGCGCGTACGATCTCCGTCCAGCCCTGGGAAAAAGGAATGCTCGATCCCGTGCTGAAAGCCATACAGGCCGCAAATCTCGGTTTCAATCCCACCAACAACGGAACGCTTATCATCTGCGCCATTCCCCCGATGACGGAAGAGCGGCGCAAAGCGCTCGTGAAAAAAGCGAAAGAGGAAGGCGAGCACGCGAAGGTGAGCATCCGCACCGCGCGACGCGACGCTAACGAAGAGGTGAAAAAGCTCCAGAAGAACGGACTCCCCGAGGATGAAGCAAAAGAGGGCGAAGCGAAAGTGCAGACGATCACCGATAATTTCATCGCGAAAGTGGACAAGCATCTTGAAGCGAAAGAGAAAGAGATCATGACGGTGTGAACGTCAGAAAAGAATAACGAAAGGGCGCTGGAATTCTCCGGCGCTTTTTTTATTCGGCAAGCCCGTTTTTTGCAGGCGGCAGGTGAAGTGAAAATTACCGGTTGATCAATCCCGCGACGAAGCAAAAAACCTGTAAAAAAATGGTGCCCGAAATCAACTTCAGGCACCACTCTCGAAATTTCCGCAAAAACGATCGGAGCTCTTATTCCACCATCATCCTCTCGCTCGCCAGTCGCTTGTCCTTATTTTTCAGCTCGACGAAATAAAGTCCGCTGCTCAGCACGTCGCGGCCGATCATGATGATGCTCTGCTGCAGTTCCGCTTCGGAATAAACGAGCTTCCCGTTGACGTCGTAAATATTCAGCGAAAGATTGTTGAGCCCGTACTGCGCGAAATTCTGCACGCGGATCGATGCGACATCGCTTACCGGATTCGGGTAAACGGCAAGTGAAACCGGCTTTTCGGAGAGATACGCCGTCGCCGTGGGCGACATGCCTTCGTTGATCGTGTAATGCTGGTCGCAGGGAAGGTTCGTCATCACGTCGACGATGCCGGAAGGCCAGCGCACCACGACGCTGTCGACGGTCGTGTTCGATCCGAGACCGAAGTGGCAGCACATGGAATTCTGGATGCCGTAAGCTTCGCCGGAACGCACTTCACGCACCTGCACGCCCCACGGCCCGTAAATTTTCACGCTCGCACCGACGCCGTTCTTGTTTGAAAACCCGTTGATCGCACCGCCGACGAGATCGAACATCACGTAGTGATTGCCGTTGTTCGTGTTGTTCATCCACAGCTTGTCGTTGCGGGAGCTGTTGGCCGACTGGTATATGTCGCAGTAGCTGGCGTACACGTCGAGCCAGCCGTCGCCGTTGAGGTCGCCGACAGCGTGCGCGGTGATCGTGTGGCCTGCGTACGGGAACGGATCCGTTGCCTGCAGCGTGAACGTGTGATTTCCATTGTTGTGGTAAACGAGGTGATGATCGCCGGAGATCATAAGATCGAGATAGCCGTCGTTGTCGAAATCCTGGAACGTTGCATTCTCACCGAAGATCGTCGTCGTGTTGTTGATGCCGGATCCGCTCATCACGTTTGTGAAAACACCGTTTCCGTCGTTGATCATGAGCGTGCTGTTCACGTCGTAGTTCAGCACGAATGCATCCATGTCTCCGTCATTGTCGATGTCGCCCCAGGCCGTGCTCCATCCCTGCGCACCGTCGCGGAGGCCGGTCCAGTTGGTGATGTCCTGCGTGTACGTTCCGTTCCCGTTATTGAGAAACACCTGGTCGATGCGGCGTGCGTCCGAAGAACTCGTTACGCCCTGGCGGCAGTGCGTGACCATGCAATCGGTCAGGCCGTCGTTGTTGATGTCGGTCCAGATGGAAGCGTAATTGCCGCTTCCGTCGGATGAGGGAAAAGTGGCGAGCGGCATGAGTCCCTGGTTGAAGGTCCATCCCGTACCGTTATTGTTCACGTAAATGTGCGGAGAGTAATCGTCGTTGCACACGAACAGATCGAGAAAGTGATCATTGTTGATGTCGGCGAAATTGCATCCCTGTACAAAAATGAATCCCGGGTACAGCGTGGCGGCGATGTTCGTTCCGGTGTAAGTCGTGGCGGAATTGCGTACCAGCACCCACGTGTTCCCGTAATCGCCCCAGAAGACATCGTTGTAGCCGTCATTGTTCAGGTCGCCCACGCACATGCCCCACGGATCGCCGATGCTGTTCGCGAAGCTGTTCTCGGAAAATGTTGCATTCGGCGCGTTCTGGTACTCGATGTACATCGTAGCGTTGTTGCTGGCGCGTACAATGTCGTCCTTCTTGTCGCCGTTCATGTCGACGACACCGATGGAGTTTCCGCTGTGGAAGTTCGACGTGGGGAGTAGCGTCGACTGGTCGGAGAATGAAATGACATTCTGCGCAGCAGCGAAAAACGGCAGCAGGAACGCAGGAGCTAGTACGAATTTTTTCATGTCGTTGTTGTATTGGAACGTGTTTGTAAAAAAACGCCCCGTAAAAAAAATATTCACGGGACGTTTCCTGGTGTGCAACTGAATTTATTGCATGATCAGCTTGTCGCTGGCAATGCGTTTTTCCTTGTTGTCGATCTCGACCATGTAAATGCCGCTGGAAAGAATATCCTTTCCGATCGTCACAATGCAGGTCTGCAGCGCGGCTTCGGAATAAACGAGCTTGCCGGTGCCGTCATAAATTTTCAGGCTGAGGTTGTTCAGTCCGTACTGCGCGAAATTATCGAGACGGATGTTCACATAATCGCTTGCGGGTGTCGGGTAGACCGCCATAGAAAGCGCTTTCTGCTCAACCGGGTGTGTGGAGGTCGGGTTGCCGCCTTCCATGACGGTATACGAATTGTCGCCGTTAAGCGTAAGCAGCTCGTCCACGATTCCGGAAGGCCAGATGACAACAGCGCTGTCGATCGCCGTGTTCTGCCCGAGCCCGAAATAAACGCTGAGCGAATTCTGCAGTCCGTAAGCTTCACCTGAACGAACTTCGCGCACCTGCACACCCCACGGACCATAAATTTTCACGATCGATCCCACGCCATTCTTGTTGCTCATCCCGGGAGCTGCACCGCCCACGAGGTTGAACTTGATCCAGTGGTTGCCATTGCCAACGCACGTGTTCATCCAGAGGTGGTCGTTCTTGCTGGTCGTCGCGGAATTGTAAAGATTGGCGTAGCTGGCGTAAACGTCGAGGAAACCGTCTCCGTTCAGGTCACCAACGCCGGTGCCGCGGATGTACCGGAAGGTCGTGTGGCTGGCATTCCAGTAATCAAAAGGCTGGGTGCTGACCAATGTAAATGTTCCATCGCCGTGACCCTGGTAGAGGTAGTGCTGGTCTCCGGTAATGAGCAGGTCAAGGAAACCGTCATTATCGAAATCGTGGAAGGAAGCATTTTCACCGAAGTAAGTCGTGGTATTCGCAATGCCGGAGGTGGCCATCACGTCAGTGAAGTGACCGTTCCCGTCATTGATCATTACTTTGCTGTTCACATCATAATTGAGCACGAACGCATCCATGTCACCGTCGTTGTCGATGTCGCCCCACGCCGTGCTCCATCCCTGCGCTCCGTCGCGGAGACCTGTCCAGTTCGACGTGTCCTGCGTGTACGTTCCGTTTGCGTTGTTGATGAAGATCTGGTCGATGCGGCGCGGATCACTCGAATTCGTGATGCTCTGGCGGCAGTGCGTGATCATCATGTCGATGTAGCCGTCATTGTTTACGTCTGTCCAGATGGAAGCATAGTTCCCGCTGTTTGAATCGGAATTTATGAGGATCGGGTACTGCGAAAGCGGCATGACGGACTGGTCGAATGTCCACCCGCCCGTTGTTCCGTCGCCCATGTATACTTTCGGTTTGCCGGTATCATGGCAGATGAACAGGTCGAGGAATCCGTCGTTATCGATGTCGGCGAAATTACAGCCCTGTGTGAACACGCTTCCGCCACCAAAAGTGGTGGTCATGTTCTGGAGCGTGAAGCTCGTGGCGTTGGATGACGTAAGGAGATAGCCGTTGGAGCTGCTGCCCTGGAATACGTCGTTATAACCGTCGTTGTTATAGTCACCGATGCAAAGTCCCCACGGGGAAC
>DASTSF010000225.1:0-4338 GCA_035760825.1 Bacteroidia bacterium | reverse complement strand
TTCCCAGCTCGGGTGGGAAAGGATTTCCTCGCAGGCCTTCCTGTAAAAGCTGACCTGTTCCCTGATGTCGGCGGGAAGATCTTCATTCCAGTTCTTGCGATAGCCTTTCGCGTAACGGCTCACCAGCACGCTGGCCTGTATGCTCAGGAACGCGATCTGCGCGCCGTTGATGTAGTTTTTCCAGAAGCCCGGCGTTTCGCGCTTGCGGAGAATTTCTGCGGCTGCTTTCTGCAGCTCGTCGGGATTCAGCCATCCCACCAGCAGCTTCAGCTTGAGGTATTCGATGTTCAGCTCGATGTCGTCTGAAAAAGAGAAGATAACGTACGGCGCTTTTTCGAGCTCGTCCACCAGCGCATTCAGCTCGTCCAGCGTTTCCTTCGAATAGAAGCGGTCGTCGTTCAGGAAATGAAGCGTGTAGCAGGAGCCGTACCGCCCGAGAATGCGCACCGCGAACGATTCGCTCCCGTGGAATTGCGCGAAAAAGGAAAGATGCTTCTCGGTTTCGCCTTCGGTCGTGGTGGATTTGTCCTTGAAATGAAGGTGGCTCCGCATGTACAGGTAGATCGAATTGAGCGCGCGTTCATTGTCGATCAGTTGTGCATTGCGCTGCAGGTAACGCACGGCTTCCGATTTTTTCTCGCGCATGTACGAATGCTGCGCCAGGAAACGGAGAACGGATTTTGCCGTCGTGTAGTCTTCCGTTTTCTCCGAAACGTCGAGCAGCACTTCCGCGAGCCGGAACGCTTCTTTCTGTTTGCCTTCGTTGATCAGCTTTTCAATGCGGGAAATGTTATGCAGCAGGTAGGATGGATAATTGCGGCTGAGAAATCCCGTCAGCTTGAATGTGTGATGCGCCAGCTGGAAGAATTTCCGCTTTTCCTGGGGCTCCGCTTTTTTGTAAATGGCTTTGCAGAGATCGTCCGAATCGTTTTCCTCCCAGCCGATCTTCAGCGTGGCATCCACCAGGCGCAGCGGCAGCTCTGCCCTCGACTCCTCCAGGTGCCTCTTGAATTCCGCGAGATGAAATTCATCCAGCAGAAGAACAGCTTTCTGAATGCTCAGCATAGTTTTCGGTCAGGTACAGCAATCGGTTCTCCCTTGCCCGGAAGGGAAATTCATTCGTAAAGGCTGTCGCGGGAGATGACAGCGGGGCGGGAAAAGATCAGCCCAGTGCAAGCCAGTTAATGGGCGCCTGGCCGGACTGCATGAGCAGGTAATTTGCTTTGGAAAAATGACGGCAGCCGAAAAAACCGTTTGCCGAATAAGGCGAAGGGTGCGCAGCTTCCAGTATAAAATGTTTTGACGTGTCGATGAGCGCTTTTTTGTTCTGCGCATGACGTCCCCAGAGAATGAAAACAATGCCTTCTCTTTTTTCGGACAGGCTGCGGATCACCGCGTCGGTGAACTCTTCCCATCCCTGTCCCTGGTGCGACGCCGGCGTCTGCGCACGCACGGTAAGCGTAGTGTTCAGCAGCAGCACGCCCTGTTTCGCCCAGCCGGAAAGATCACCGGTTTTCGGGTACGGAACATTGAGGTCTTTCTGCATCTCCTTGAAAATATTGACGAGTGACGGAGGATGCTTGATGCCCTGCGAAACGGAAAAGCAGAGCCCGTTCGCCTGGCCGGCCCCGTGATAAGGATCCTGTCCGAGTATCACCACTTTCACCGCGTCGAACGGCGTCTGGTTGAATGCGCTGAAAATAAGCGGACCGGGAGGATAAACCGGGTACTGTTTTTTTTCTTCCGTAAGGAACGTCTTCAGGTTCTGGAAATACGGACTGTTGAATTCGTCGAGCAGGTTATCTTTCCAGCTCTGGTCGATCTGCGGGGAAGCAGAAGTAGTAGAAGCGCTCATTTGTAATAAAAAAAGTAGGTATAAAAAAACGGGCCTGTAAATAGTGTAAATGGAAGGTTTGCAAATGTAAAATTTTCGTCTTGTTAATAAAAAAATAAATCGCGCATTTGCTTGGCATGGCCCGGAAGGGTACTTTTGCACGGTATTTGTAAAACCACCTGAAACCGAAACCTGATTCCAATGAAAAAATTAATTGCAGCTTTTCTGCTCATCGCTTTCTCAGGACTGACGCTTGTTTCATGCAAATCCAAGCAGCACTGTGACGCTTACCAGGGCTCCGGCTCTATTCAGCCCCATCACAAAAAAGCCAATTCCTGATCTGCTTTTCGCAGCTTCATGAAGGAGTCCCGCATGGCGGGACTTTTTATTTCCAGCTGAATTTAATGTTCTGCACAAGGTCCGGGTGAAGGCTTTTGGCCACCGGGCATGTCCGCGCCGCATTTTCCAGCAGCTGTTTTTCCTTTTCCGTGTAGGAACGCGGCATGACGAATTCCACGATAATTTCCGAAACGCGCCGCGGCTGATCGGCCATTATTTTCGTCACTTCCGCCTTCGTTCCGTCTATGTCGATGCCGTGGCGCCCGCTTACAATTCCCATGATCGTGAGCATGCAGCAGGCCAGCGAGGTGGAAAGAAGATCGGTGGGTGAAAATGCTTCGCCTTTGCCGTTGTTGTCGGGCGGCGCGTCTGTAATAATGGTTTGTCCCGAACGGAGATGTACGCAGCTCGTGCGAAGCCCTCCCGTGTAAACGACCTCCGATGTCTTCATGATACTTGTTTTGGTCTTTTTATTATTAACTTTGATATTCTATCCAAAATTAGCTGAAAAGATGCGCCGCATCACCCTGCTCATGATCGTGTTTCTCGCCGCGGGAAAAATTTTCGCCCAGGTCGACGACCAGACGCAGACACAGACGGTTAAGGTCAATTCCAACGTTTACGACGACACCAAGCTGCTGTATCGTAATGAGCGCTGCGGCGGCCTTGTCATCCATTCCAGCGGTTTCGGGTTCGATTTCCGCAGGGGCTGGCACGTGACCGGAGCGAAAAAACGCGTCCTCGAGTTCGAACTCGTTAATTTCCGGAACATAAAAGAGGTGAAAGTTTCCAATCCTTACCTCGATCATCCCAAAGGCTATTATTACGGCAAGCTCAACAGCCTGGCCATCTTCCGGCCGGGCGTGGGGTACCAGCAGGTTATTTTTTCCAAGCCGGAAAAGAACGGCGTCGAGATACGCTACGTTACGTTTGTGGGAATGTCGCTCGGTTTTGCCAAGCCGGTTTACCTCGAGATACTCGAAGACACGCCCCAGCAGCAGGTGAAGATCGTCGTCACGGAAAAATACGACCCGGCAAAACATTTTGTGGATAATATTTACGGCCGCGCACCCTGGCCGCGCGGGTTGGGTGAAACAAAAATTTACCCGGGCGGTTACGCCAAATTCGGGTTCAACTTCGAATACGGCGCGCTGGACGATGATGTGAAAAGCATCGAGGTCGGCCTCTGTGTCGATGCCTATCCGAAGGTTATTCCGCTGATGGCGAATGAGCACAACCACCAGGTGCTGCTTTCGCTTTACCTGAATTTTTCCTACGGACATAAGTGGTTCTGAGCTGCGATGAGCGAAAACGTGGAAAGCAATTCTTCCGTAACAAGAATAAAAAAACCCGACTGGCTGCGCGTGAAGCTGCCCGTGGGTGAGAATTACCTGCGCGTGCGCGGACTCGTGGACCAGTATAAGCTGCACACGATCTGCGAAAGCGGGAACTGCCCGAACATGGGTGAATGCTGGGGCGCCGGAACAGCCACTTTCATGATCCTCGGGAACATCTGCACAAGATCATGCGGCTTCTGCGCGGTTGCCACCGGCCGCCCGGCTTCCGTCGACTGGGAAGAGCCGGAGCGTGTGGCGCAATCCGTGAAGCTGATGGGCGTGAAACATTGCGTGATCACATCCGTCGACCGGGATGAGCTGAAGGACGGCGGTTCCACGATCTGGAAAATGACGATCGAGGCCATCCGCAGGATAAGCCCGGAAACGACCGTCGAAACGCTGATCCCGGATTTCAAAGGTGAAAAAGAGAATATACAGCGCATCATCGACGTCATGCCGGAGATCGTTTCGCACAACATGGAAACGGTCCGGAGCCTGACGAAAAAAGTGCGCATCCAGGCCAAATACGACCGCAGTCTCGGGGTGCTGAAATTCCTCCGCGAAGGAGGTTGCCGCACCAAATCCGGTATCATGGTCGGGCTCGGAGAAAAGGACGAGGAAGTTTTTGAAACGATGGACGACCTCGTGAATGCCGGCGTGGAGATATTCACGATAGGGCAATACCTTCAGCCGACCAAAAAGCATCTTCCGGTGGTTGAATTCGTTCACCCTGAAAAATTTGCTCTGTACAGGCAGGTGGCGCTCGAAAAGGGATTCCGTTATGTCGAGAGCGGCCCGCTTGTCCGTTCAAGCTATCATGCAGAAAAA
>DASTSF010000224.1:0-8297 GCA_035760825.1 Bacteroidia bacterium | reverse complement strand
GACAAATTCAGAACCATCAGCGAGCTCCACCAGCGGCAGAACAGTATCCGTTCCGTCGATATAGGATTGGTAGAACACAACTGCGCCTTTGGGAGTGGGAACAAACCGCATTCTCCCTTTTTGCATCAGCGCGCTGCATTCTTTCGTGGGAGCGAAGGTCAGGTCCTTGTTCACAAGGTATTTGCTCGCCACCACATAAAAATCATGCGAGAGCTCCAGCGAAAATGCTTTATTGAATATGGTCGAACTCATTTCAGTTCTGTGATGTCGTAATGTTCAGATCGGTCACCGGTTGCTGCTGGTCAAGCAGGCGTTTTTCCTGGTAAGTAAGCAGGCGAACGCGGTAAAGAATTGACGGCAGGTATTTCGCACCGATCACCGCCCAGAAATTATATTGCTGTTCGAACGAATAGGAATACAGTTCCACGATCAGCTTGTTCAGCGCCGGGCTCATGTTCGGTGAATTGTCCGGCGTGAAAACATACTTGCCCTGGAAGAAGCTGATGACATACGATAGCTGCTTCAATCCTTCTCCGTAAACACCTGTAGAATTCGTTCCGCCGCCTGCATCGCCCGATGCGAAATTGGCGCTGATCAGGATGTAGAGATTCAGCTTGATGTTGGGATTGTAATGCTCAATATCATTGTTCTCATTCCGGAATGCCGTCTGCTGATCTTTATAAATCCTGTCTTCCTCAATATTGATCAGCGAAAGACCAAGCGTACGGGGCGGTATCGCCCAGTTGCCGTCTTCAGCGGCCACGTTCGTCAATACGATCTCAGGCGCCGTTGCAGAAACAGGGTCGTTCTTCAGCTGGAGATAAGCGTTTATCTCGTCCGTAAGAAAATTCAGCGCGTCGTCGATCATATTTCTTTCCCTTCGGATAATTACTAGGAGTAAACCTGGATAAGTTGCCGTGTAACACCAACCGTCGTTCCGTCTACGAAATACCAGTTGATATCCTCCACGCGTTTCGTCAGCACACCGGCGTCGTACGTATACGTGTAATCACATTCCACGGCGAGATCGGAAAAGGTATCCGTTCCCTCATCGTAGTTCATGTAATACTGCTTCATCTGCGGCGTTCCGTCGGGATTGTTCGTGATCTTTTCATGTGTATAGAACGTGAAATCAAGATCGCGGGGGTCAATATTATCTCCCGTGAGCATGAAATTGGTGCCGAAAATTTCCGTGATGTCCTTCATTGTAAATTCTTATGAATAGGTAATGGAAAGTGTAGCGCTTTCAATGAGCATGGAGCCGGAGCTTCCCTGGCGCATGATCATTATGGAATAGGTTGTGGCGGCATTCAAAATGCCCGCTGAAAAACTGAACGATTGCCTGATCCAGGAGGCGTTTGTCGCAGCGACGGCGTTGTCCGTTCCGCTGACCGGGTTAAAGACCGCAAGGCCGTTATGCCATTCAAGCAGGCAGACGCGTCCTGTTGTTGAGTTCGTGCTGGTACTGTAATCGATGGTCAGCTTGCCGGTGATCGTTGTAGCGCCGGGAAATACATCGTTTGTGAATGGTGTGGTGATTTCCAGCGGCACACGTCCCCATGTATCAACCGGTGTTGAAATCGAGTACGCGCCATCAAACGTGAACGGCAGCGAGATCACTTTCACCTGCGCCGGGATTCCCCCGATAAGCGAATTCACGTAAGCTTTTGAAGTTGCGGACGCGTCCGTCGGTGGTGTGCCTGTGCTGAAAAGAACAAGATTCCCGGTCATCGTCCCGCCCGCAAGCGGAACTTTCGTATCGGCGTATTGCTTCGTGGCTGCCTGCAGCGCGGAGGAAGGATCGCCCGGAAGCGTGATCGCCCCGGTCATCGTTCCGCCGGAAAGGCTCAGCTTCGTCAGCAGCCCGTTGTCGACATAAACTTTTGTTGCAGCACCGAAATCGAGCGAAGGATTTCCGCTGAGGATAAGCGGACCCGTCATCGTGTCGCCGGCCTTGCTCACCTTGGTGTTTACCTGGGTGACAATAGAAGCATCGGCATTATCGACATAATTTTTAGTCGCAGCTTCGAGTGATGAAGACGGATCTCCATTGAGCGTCAGCGCTCCCGTCATTGTCCCGCCGGAAAGGCTCAGCTTCGTCAGCAGCCCGTTGTCGACATAAACTTTTGTTGCCGCACCGAAATCGAGCGAAGGATTTCCGCTGAGGATAAGCGGACCCGTCATCGTGTCGCCGGCCTTGCTCACTTTGGTATTCACCTGGGTGACAATAGAGGCGTCGGCATTATCGACATAAACTTTTGTTGCGGCACCGAAATCGAGCGAAGGATTTCCACTGAGGATAAGCGGACCCGTCATCGTGTCGCCGGCTTTGCTCACTTTGGTATTTACCTGGGTGACAATAGAGGCGTCCGCATTATCAACATAATTTTTCGTAGCGGCGCCGTTCGCAACGGAAGGATCTCCGCTGAGAACCAGCGGACCGGTCATGGTATCACCTGCGAGATCGACCTTCGAATCGATCTGCGTTTGCAGCGCTGATGTTACACCGGAGAGATAGCCGAGCTCGGTAGGCGTAACGGAGGACGAGACCAAATCCTGCGATGCATCGAGGTACGGAACCGTGGATGCGGTGAGCTGGACAAAATTATTTTGCGCGGAATTGAAAACGATCTTCGGGTGAACGAGGTTGAGCGACGTATCGTCGATCGACATCTGGCCGACCGTTTGACCGATGTATACGGAATCAGGCTGTATTTCGAGAAGACCTTCGGCACCGCCGCCGCCATCCGTAGTGACGATGAAAGTGTCGCCGCCTGCACCGAAGTCCAGCTGCGCTTTGCCGGCCACAGAGCTGCGGATCACTTTTCCGCTGTCGATGGCAACGCCATCCGTTTGATTGGAGATGACGCCGTTTGCCAGCGAATGAGCGCCGTCAGCGAACGGATAATAATTGGGCGTGAGCGTGAGAAGATCCTGCTTATTCGCAAATTTTCCATCCACTTCAACAATGGCATCCTGCACATCCGTGGACGAAATGGAAGCGGTCGGATCGAAGCTTACCTGTGCGGCAGACACGGGCGCCTGCGAATTATCTACTTTCTGCCATGCGGTCCCGTTAAAGATCGCCCAGTCGTTCGTTCCCCAGTCGTTGATGCCGTCAAGCGTGGTATTGTCGTCAGGATTAGAGCTTGCATTGATGACCACATAATAAATTCCTTTTACACCTACACCGCTCGCGAGCGCAGGATCGTTCGCCTGCGTATCCCAGGTGCCCATGTAGTCGACGGCGCCCAGCGATGCAACGATCGACCACTTCAGCGGATCGAACGTACCGGTCGTGTCCGCCGTGCAGACATAAAGTGCAGTGCCGTAAATGGTGGTATCGCCGGTAAGATAGTTTTTGGTGGGATCGTACGTCCGCAACCCGAGCAGGTAACGGTCGTCAATGAGATTGGCCGTCGACTGGATCAGCGTGGCGAATTGTCCCTGTGTAGGTTCTTCGCCAGTCAGGAAATAGGATTCGAGGACGGATTTGGGTGCTATCGACATGCTCGGTTCTTATTGGGAATTACACGTAAATTTTCCGTTGATGTGATCAGAAAGAGCGGGAGTTCTTTTTTTGATCCGTTCAAAGTTGATCCATTCATAAAACTTTTGCACGGACAAATTTTTTCGATTTCAAAGCCGAAAAATTCTTGGCATACGTTATAATGTGCTGGAAATGAACGGGAAGGCTGTGCAAGTACCCCCTGTTTTTTTACACGTAACTTTTTTTAAGCAGAAATATTTTTATCACGCTTAACGAAAACATGAAGATGAAATGACGGGAAAGAAAAAATTCAGCGGGAAAAAATTGATAAAGCGGAATCGCTGTCGAAGAAAGGTGAAAGTTCTGCCGTGACGTAAGCGAGTGTCAATGATTAAATCCGGGAAGGAAACGTAAACGGATCAGAGCGTGCGCCCTTCTTTTGCGAGCTCGCGGGAAATCCCTTCGCGGATCATGCTGTCCGTTACCCGGTAGGAATTGTTGTCGAGCGCCATCAGCTGGCACCAGGCGGCAATGTTCACGATGCTTCCGCCGGAGAGCTCATATTTCCCGGCGACCGAATCGAAACTGATGTTACCGTCGAAAATTATTTTTTCCGAAAACGCATTTTTCCAGAGCTGTTTTCTTTCTTCCGCTTTCGGGAACGGGAAATGAACGACGGCATTGAACCTGCGCATGAACGCATCGTCGATATTTCCTTTCATGTTGCTTGCGAGAATAATTACGCCGTCGTAATCTTCGATGCGCTGGAGAAGATAGCTCACTTCCTGGTTGGCATAACGGTCGTGGGAATTGCTCACGCGCGTGCGCGAACCGAACAGCGCATCCGCTTCATCGAAAAAAAGTATCCAGCCGGAATGTTCCGCTTTGTCGAACACTTTTGCAAGGTTCTTTTCCGTTTCGCCGATGTATTTTGACACTACCATGGAAAGGTCGATGCGGAAAACATCTTTGCCCGTGAATTTAGCCAGCAGCGAAGCAGTAAGCGTTTTGCCGGTGCCCGGCGGGCCATGAAAAAGTATTTTGTTTCCCGGCCGCAGCCATTTTCCGATACCCAGCTCTTCGCCCAGGCGGTCTTTCTGACGCAGCCATGTTTTCACTTCAGTGATCTGGCGTTTTGTTATCGCCGACAAAACGAGATCGTCCCAGTCGAGGTTCGTGGTCAGCGGCGAAGCCGGGAAATCATTGCTGAAAACCGGTTTCCGCACGTACCCGTGCGTCAGCAGGTCGGTGACTTCCAGCTCCGGCGCCAGTGGCGCTTCGGTTTCGGGCGTTCCGGCCTGGAGCGTTTCAAAATGAAGGATCCTGTGCCTTCGGAATACATGCTCTCCGTCGAGAAGTGCGAAGAGCGGAGCACGTTCCTGCATGTCCGTTCCGCCGAGAAGAAAAAAAAGAGTCGCCCAGGTCGGGAGGAGCATCCCGTTTTTCGACCGGCTGCCTCCGAATTCGGGACAATGTCCCTGCATCACGCCGAAATTCATCGCATACTGATCGAGCAGTCCCGGTGCGATATGCGGAAGGATGGACAGAAGAAGCGCCGTGCGTTCGGCGAGCCCGAAGCTGTAATGTGACAGAAAATTATCATAGGGAGAATTGCCGCGCACGGCCGGTTCCACTTCAGCTGCAGGGAAGACGTCAAGGGTCTTTACTTCTGTATACCTCGGATCATCGGCTGCGGATTTACCTTCGTTTGTTCCGCCGCTCATCGCCGATTCTCTTTGCAGGCGCCACCGGTATTCGCGGAAGCGGAAAAGGCGGTCGAGCCACTTCATCTCTTTCTGAAAGCGCATCGCGTTGGTGATGGCGGCGTCGGGTGCGGTGGTTTCATTCATGAGTTGAAGCATAAATTCCCGGTGCGACCGGAACAGGTGAGTTGCTAATGGATCCTTTTCACTTTTCGTTCAATGTGACGGATGCGGAAATCCCGCAAAAATCGTGAGCGCAGGCAACGGTAATGCCAGCCCATAATGTGGCTGATGTAGAACGCAGCGAAATCGTTGACGCGGATCCCGTACTTGTACCTGGTATCCGTGAATTTCCCGTTTATCATGTACTTCATCGGGGTTTTGTCCTTCAGCAACGATGCGAACGGGAGCACAGCCGCTTTCCCGATCCGGATGACGTGCGGGCCGATGTACCCGAATTCGTCTTCCCCACCGAACGGCATTCCCCAGTCGTCCGCGTCGCCCGCATTCCCGCCCTTCAATGCTGCGGCGTATAGTTTTCCCAGCATGACGCGATCGGTGTCGGAAGGATAAAGGGAATCGTTTTCAAATAAAATTTCAGCGGCGAGAAAACGCGCCTTGAACGAAAGCAGCGAGTCGCGGGTAATGACAACGAGACCCTGTTTTCCTCTGCCGTGCTGCCATACCGGCTGACAGATGGAATCGCCGCGGTAATAGGCGCCAAAAAAATAGGGCATGGAATCGAGCCATGCGACCATCTGTTTATCGGGGAGCGGCGATTGTTTTTCGTCCTGGCCTTTCACCGGAACGGATGAAAATACAGCGATGCATAGAATAAAATACAAGCGGAACCCGAAATTCATTGCTTCCGGATTTGGGACGATTCGATCCACCCGACGAGGGGCAAACGTCCGTTCTGTTCGATGCGCACCTGTGTATATTGCTTCTGATCGCTGCCTTTTTTCTGTATGTTGTAAATCATGTAATCGGTTCCGGTAAATGAACGGCTCATTCATTCAGCAAGCTTTGCTTTGACCTGCTTTATCACCTCGTCTCTTTTTTTCGGGTCTTTCGGCCAGGGCAGGGAATATTGCATAATATGAATGATGAAAAATGCAGCGACGTCTTTTTTCCGGTATAACCACTCGTTGGCCACAGAAGCTCCTTTGCTGCCGGAATAGACCAATCCTCCTCTTTTATTCAAAAGCCTGGCGAGCGCGGGAACGGCCGGTTTTCCTATTTTCAGAAGGTGTTTTCCCACCGGTCCTATGTCCGTTGAATCGTACATTCCCCACCGGTTGAGGTCGCCGGTATAATTTTTTTTAATGGCGATCGCGTAGAGCTCACCCAATCTTGCACGATCGATCTCCCCGGGAATACCGGTGCAATTTTCTAGCAGGATTTCTGCCGCCATGAATTGCACACGGTCATTTCCTTCCCGGTCTTTCAGAATAGAAATGACAGCGCAACGGTTTTCTTTTTCCTTCCATACGTTGTTGATGTATAGTCCCGTATCTGCCATGGAATACAAAGCGGCAACCCGCATGGAGGAAAGTTCTTTCACCATTCGTTGTTCTGCAACATGGCAGGAGGTATCTGTTTCCTGCTTTGCCCGGCACACGGTTGAAGAGCAAACCATGAACAGGAGCGCGAAAAAACAGCGACTGATCACGGATTCGTATTATTTATTTTCGGGAACATCTTATCAGAATCAACATCCGCTTCCTGCACCCAGCCTTCCGCCCCTTTGTGGACGCCATCCAGAACTCTTATGTGGAGGTAAGTCGACTGAAGGATAACCATCGCGTCAACAATTCTGCATGCTGCGGACTGTTCCAGTTGCGCAGCTGCTTTCCCGGTACTGATCCCCGATTCATCCGCGTACAGGTTTGCCTTGTCCTGTTTTATGGTTCCACTACTCATGGGTAAGGGAATATTCTTCTTTCCGCCGGTTGTGCCCGAAGCATTCCAGGTATCAGCCGCTTTGAAAAAATCTTCAGAGGGCGTTCCCATCGATTTCAGTTGAATTCCCTGGTCGTGAAATTTCCGGTTCGTGCGATCCCAGCTCCATGTAACGGACCCGAGGTATAAGCCTGTCTGCCATCCATCCGCAACGACCACGGAGGTTTCAAATTTCGCACTGGAACCCTCTGGTCCGCCCGACACAAATGGCGTATCCTGGAAGGTGGCGTTCTTGCTCACAAATTTTCCGTCCATACTATACCGGCTGCCGAATTCCCCCCAGCCGGCCTTTTTTCTTCCGAGAACATGGAACTGGGCCGTGTCTTCTTTATTGAACCTGGCTTTCCGGACGGGCCGATCTTTATAATCTTCAAGCTTATCTCCCTGGGACGGTTTTCCTTTAGTTGCTTCCAGGTCTTCACCTGTTGAGTACAGTGGGTTCCTGTACTGAACGTACTGGTCGATCCCAAGTCCGGAAGCATCGGTATGAGTCTGGTCGGTGACCGGATCGTTGGCGCCTTTCATTTCCTGTTCCGACTGAACAAAGGCGATCTTCTTCGCATCGATAACCCGCTCATTGGGTTCAAATTCCATGTACATGTTCACACCTTCCGCACGACCCAGGGCGTTTCTCACTTTGGTGAAGCTCTTCTGGATGAATTTACCGTAGGTAGTGGAAACGGTAACCTGTGCATTGCTGTTTGCGCCGGCCGATTCTACTATGACATGACCTGTTTTTTCGGTATACATTTCCCGGTCGTTTAAAAGTTAAGCAGCAGACAATCATTAAATGTAAAAAAATACGCATTCGGTTCCGCGGACAAATTTTTTCGTTTTTATACGCGAAAAATTCCTGGCACACATTCTAACGACCTGGAAATAAAGAAAGAGACTGTGCAGGGAGGGGCGTGAAATTTACACGTTGAAAAAAATCGCGAAAAAGAAAATCCTTGCACGCGGGGGCGCAGGAACTATTTTAGCCGGTTGAGTCAAAAAGTGAATTCATCAAATCCATACGACCATGCCTGTACCTCAGCTCATTTTTTCGCGCGTCTTCGTGATGACGCTCCCGCCCAGCACCGATGAATCGATCACTGTTCCCGCCAACTGTGTGTGGAAGGTCGAAAGCGCCGGCATAGGCG